>JBNJFZ010000007.1:61862-64414 GCA_051747295.1 Myxococcota bacterium | reverse complement strand
GTCATCGAGCCGACGTAAATGGCCATTCCAGGACTCGCTACACGTCTGGCTCGTCCTTGACGACGCTGGCGGCGTCTCTCCTCCTCGACGATGCATTGGCATCGCCTCGTCGTCGCTCCTTGCCATCCCCGCCAAGTCCTTCGCCATCTGGGTGAAGCGAGCCCAGAAACGGCCATTGGCTGCACCCGCTGTGGTCGCTGGACCGCGACGACTGGGTGCGCGCCGGCGAGCTCGAGCCGGGTGAGCGTCTGAAGTCCGAGGCCGGCCCGCTGGTGGTCGAGCAGGTCCGCGAACTACCCAGCAGCCACGTCGTCTACAACCTGGAGGTCGCCGGCGACCACAAGTACCTGGTTGGTGCGGATGGGTTGTTGAGTCATAATAATGAGGGGTGTGACTATCCGCGGGATTGGTTTGATAGCGATACAATCCAGCGAGGCGCTACACTGAACTCGGAAGGGGAGGCTCGGGCGCTTGCGCGCGAAAAGCTGGGCAAGAATCCGGTTGAGATTGAGGACGGCAAGTTGCGTAGCCGTGATGGGAAGTGGCAATATCGCGCAAAACCGGACGACCTCACCGGTCACGGGCCTGAGGATACGCCTCACGTCCATCTAGAGCGCCTCGATCCAGACACCGGCTACGTGAAGGAAAACTGGCATTTAAGGTGGAATGATGACTAGCCCAGAATCAACAAGGCGGATAGAACTCCCGGTGAAGATTCGTCCCTCGGATTCTCGAGCACGGCGAAACATTACGGTTGATTTCGGAGAGGTTCACAGTGACGAATGGCTTCACGAACTTGCACTCTTGCGCATAGGAAAATCGCCCCGCTTGAGCCTTCGAGAAGAGAGGGGCCGTGGCATTGTCAACTTCCACTTGGTGGGTGAGTCCAACCAGAGAGAACGCATCGTCGTACGTTGCGACACCTCTTCGTCCTTCACCTTCGAAATGCCTGGTCGATCACTTGGTGCGATCGAAGGATTTTTCTTAACTCGCTACCGAGACGGCGCGGCGCCAGTCAGTCATATCGACTTCGAAGTGTTCTGGCCGGAGAGTGAAAACGGCGGTTACCTGACCTTCTTAGTCTCAGACCACGTTGCTCCCATGTCGGGAGACGAAGCCGCTAAGATACTACGCGGAAAGGAATAGACCGTCGATTTCGAGTCGACTTACTGCTTTCCTGATGGTTTTCGGAGCCGAGCTGCGGGAATAGGTGCCAGCCACCTTGAAAAAGGACTGATTTCAAGGGCTTACTTCGCTCCATGGCAGCGACACTGATCCACTCTTCAAGATGGACCTGGTCCGCGATGTGTCCGGGCGCATCATCAGCCGCAAGTGGCGCTGGCGTCACGCGGTGTTGGACACCGCCGGTGATCCGCAGGCCAGGGTGGATGGACACGGAAACTGCGGGAGTCGCGCTCGGCGCCGCTCACAGCCAGTACAGGCACGCGGTTGACCTGGGCAGTCTCGTCGGTATCGACCGCGACGATTCGAATGCGGGCGGGGCGATGAGTCGAGAATGGTCCGCGACGAGGACGTCTGGACACAGGCTGGTCACACCTTGAAGTTGAGCTCGCGATGGAGGTTCACGGACGTGATTCGCGCAGCGGGGGACGGCGCGTTGACAGGGCCAGCCGTCTTGTGCGTTCTCACGAGCGGACGTGGTTCAGCAACCGAACGCCCCTCTCCGCCGCTTTGCGGCGGTATCTCCCCAGGAGGGGAGAGGTCGATTTGCCTCGCCGCAACGCTCCTGATTCACGAGGGTCGCGCCCACGCAAATTGGAAGAGTTGCGATGACGCAAAACGACTCTTCCCCTCCTGGGGTTTTGATTTATTAGGCGCCGGAGAAGCTGAACCCACTGGCGAAGAATGTGGATGTGTTTGGTGTTCGCTTGCCCCCGACCGGAGGCCCTCAGGGCCGTAGATCGGGGGGTTTTGATGTGCCACAATCCGCCTTCATGCCTCCGTGCCTCCCCGCGCCAAGCTCTTGCTCCCTCATCCAATCATCCATTTCCACGGCTTCTTCCAGCCCGTCCTGACCCTCCATCTCTCTTCAACGCTTCAACCCTCGACGCCTCCACGCCACCAAGGACATGGAGCATGGAGCGTGAAAGAAGGAAAATGGAGGGGTGGTAGGGCGCAAAGTTCCCCCGATCTGCCGGATGTAGGTGTCAGCCACCCTGAAAAATGGCAGTCGCGATGGAGTTTCACAGTAGAGATATGCGCAAGCCTCAATGCTCGCCCCTCGGCCCCCGTGCGACACGTTCGGGACCGCGCTCGATGGGCTCCAGGTCGAGCACTGGTGCTCGAGCGAGAACGATAGCGTTATCGGTCTTGGAGACTTGGAGGAACAATGGGGGGCGCGCGCAGATCCCCCGGTCTCGGCAGCAAGCTGCCTCGGCCGGGGGCTATCGATGTCGATGCCGCTATCGATGCCGATGTCGATGCCGCTATCGATGCCGATGCCGCTTTCGACACCGACAACGAGAACGACAACGAGAACGAAGAACGAGGACGAGAACGAGAACGAGAACGACGAACGAGAACGAGAACGA
>JBNJFZ010000007.1:44671-61762 GCA_051747295.1 Myxococcota bacterium | reverse complement strand
GCGAGGGCGAGGGCGATCGGGACGGCCAAAACCCGCGCGGCCCGATCAATGACCTACATCCCCTACATCTCCCAGTCCTCCACTCCCCCAAAAACGCAAAACCCCCCGCCGACCTCGGAAGGCCGGCGGGGGGGTTCTGTAGTGGGCGTGCCAGGATTTGAACCTGGGACTTCTTCCGTGTCGGGGAAGCACTCTGCCGCTGAGTTACACGCCCAAAGCGGACGAAGTGTTTAACAAGGAAAAATGGGGGACGCAAGTGGTTTTTTAGTCTTTGGAAATCCCTCTGCAGTGTCTAACCTTGAGGCGGCGTCAATTCTGGCTGAAGTGGTGGAGTGAGTATGGCGGATACATTGGTGGTTCTCGGCTGTGGGTATACGGGGATCCGACTGGTGCGCGAGGCGGTCGAGCGCGGGATGCAGGTCGTGGGGACCAGCCGCGACGACGAGACGCTCGAGGACTTGCGGGACGCCGGGGCGACGCCCGTCAAGTGGGACGTCCTCGAGGACGATATTCGCGGCATCGAGCAGCACCTCGGCCCCGAGACCGCCCTGGTCTACAGCATCCCGACGATCTATCGAAAATACGACGATGAGAGCGACGGTGTCCCACGTCATGTCGTGCCGGTCGAGAAAGTCCTGAAGGGCGCGGCCGAGCACGGCCTCGAGCGGTTCATCTATCTGTCCTCGACGTCGGTCTACGGCGATCACAACGGGGCCTGGGTCGATGAGACGACGTCGACCGATCCGGCGTCGCCCTACGGGCGCATGCGCGATGACATCGAACAGTATTTGCTCGGTGCAAGCGTGGACTTCCCCGTCAACATCGCGCGGCTCGTCGGAATATATGGGCCCGGCCGAACCATCTTGGACTACATGAAGTCGGGCCGCTACAAGCTCGTCGACGGCGGGATCAAGCCGACCAACCGCATCCACGTCGACGACATCGTCCGGTCGATCCTCGCGATGGTCGATCGAGGGTCGAGCCGGTCGAGGGTCTACAATGTCTGCGACGGTCACCCTTTGCGCGTGGTCGATCTGGTCGACTTTCTGGTCGAGCACCTCGACGTCGACCGGCCCGAGGTGGTCAGCATCGAGGACTACGCCCAGCGTCGCGGGCCCAACGTGGCCGCACGCTGGAAGAATATGTATCGTTGTAAGAACGAGCGACTGACCGACGAGCTCGGCGTCGAGTTGGAGTATCCGAATGCTCTCGATGGCTACCGGGCGATCTTCGGGATCGAGCAGTCGACTCAGTGACACACCTGGACGCCAAAATATGCACCCATTGACCGAACCCGAGACCGTCGTCATCGAGACGATGGGTGATCTGATGAAGTTCTGGGGCTTTAGCAAGCACCACGGGCGCATCTGGGCACTGCTCTATCTGCGAGAAGAGCCGCTGAATTCCCCGCAACTCCAGGGCTTGCTGGATATGAGCGCCGGACTGGTCAGCATGAGCCTCAAGGAACTCCAGCACTGGAGCGTCGTGGATAAGGTCTGGGTGCGTGGCGACCGCAAGGACTACTACACCGCCAACGTCGACGTCTGGAATATGGTCACGCGCGTGCTGCGCGAGCGGGAGTACAAGCTGCTCGAGCAGAGTATCAGCAACCTCGACGACGCGATGGGCGAGCTGGAGACCTCACACGAAGACCCCGATCTGCCCGAGGAGCGCGTCGAGTATATGAAGCCGCGCGTGGAGCGCCTCCAGCTGCTTTTGGAGAGCGCCACGCGCATGCTCGATACGCTGCTCAGGCAGGCCGAGGCCGATCTGCAGGACCTGCGCGATACGATCGCGAATCTGCCAGATTGATTGTCGTGCATGCGGCCAGGATGGCCGCATGACGCGGGTGCCGGATTGATTTGCTCGCATGACCGTGGTGCGCCCATCCTGGGCGCACCGAAGTTCAACTAGTCGTCCTTGGCCTCGAGGTACTTCTCCAGGCCGCGATTGACGTCCGTGAGGTTGGGCGTGATGAGCTTCACCACGAATTTCTCGACGGCCGACCCGACCTTGCCGGCCAGCAGGCGCGGAACGCCGGGGATGTGCTTGGCGTCGACCTTGAGATCACCGGAGATCTCGATCTTGGTCGAGCCGTCATCCTCGATGTAGCTATTCGTGCCCTCCGCGGTAATCGCCTCGGACAGAAACCCGACTTCCATGCTCCAGTCGCATTCCCAGGTGTCCTCACGCCAGATCGCGGTGTCCGTCCACTGCAGCATCTCGGGCTTGATGAACTTCTTGGCCATCTTTGGGACGTCCTCATCCCTGGCTTTCCACAGGCGCACGACTTTGACGGTATTCTCGTCGATGCGCTCGTACTCCTGCTGCTCGATAGCGCGAATGTCGGGCAAGTGCGGCACGAGTTCTTCGAGGTCGTCGCGGAACGTCTCGAAGACCTTCTCACGCGGGTAGGCGACTTCGTCCTTGGTGCTGATCTTTGCCATGGGCAATTACTCTCACGGAAAATGTAGTGGTGTTTGGTGCGGCCAAAGCATGCCGCGTCGACTCGCAGACTGTTAGAGATCGGGACCGACAGGTCAACAGTGACTTGGGTCAGCCGAACATCAGGCCGGTCAGCGAGTGGTTGAAGTGCATCGACTCGAATTGTTCGCCGTAGGTGTTCAGGCCGCACACCGGGTATTGGCCGAGCGCCTCGCCGAGTTCGTCGACGGTGCCTTGTTCGCGTGCTTCCAGATACCGACCGAGGCAGTTGAATAGCAGCGAGCCGCGTGGCTCTGCGCCATGTTCGGCGAGCTCGTCGGCGGCCGCGCGCATGGTGGCGCGAGTGCCGGCGACGAGGTCGGTCGGGCGCAGGATATTGAGGCGCTCGCCGCTCTGGATCGAGCATCCCAGCATAAAGGAGCCGTCGGCCTGCACGTTTATGACCGAGCACGGATAGGCGCGCCCGCGGAAGCGAAACCCGAGCGGTCGACTCGAGGTAAACCCCGTGGTGATTTCAGATGGGTCCATCCCGAGTACCTTCGCGTAGCCGACCGCTGCGACTTCGCCATTGATCTCTTCGAGGATGCGACCGCCGCGCGAGGTGCGCGTCACGTCGATCCAGGTGTCGCTGAGCGTCATATGCGTGTGGTGGATGATCGAAAAGGGTCGGTCATATTCCAGCAGTACGACGGCCGCGGCATCGTCGTACACCCGTCCGTAGTGCGAGATGCGGGTGCGCTGGAACTCCTCACCGTCCCCGAGAGAGCCGCCGACGAGGCTCATGCGCTTGGGAGCTGACTGCACGAAGAAAGGTGTGAGGAGGTCTTCCTTGCATGACAACCCATCTACTAGCAGCAACCAGACGTGGCGCTCCGGGTCGAGATCCGAGGTCTCCAGGCCGATGCCTCGCGCCAGTTGTGACGGCAGGTGCATCAGCGGCAGCAGGGACAACTCTCGGAGTTGAGGGACGATCTCGATGGCAGCTTTGACGCCGCTGCCGTGGAGGGCCATCCCGGTCATCGTGTGTTCGTAGAAGCCGCCTGCCGCCAGCTCGCCGGCCGTCGAGCCCGCCACGCCGCGAGACCCGGTCGCCTTGTCGAGCCTACGAGCGACGACAGCCTCGTCGTGCGTCGGGCTATGGAAGACGACGGTCAGCGATGCGTTTTCGGCGTCGAGTTGGTTTAGCAGTTGTTCTATGGCGGTCGCGGTGTCCGCAGAGCGGACATGTCCGACGCGTACGTCTGCCGATGGAGACAGCGGTTCGTCCAGTTGCTCGGCCGTATTCGCCGAGGAGTCTCGTGACTCGAATCCTGTCATGCGATCGCCGAAGAGTCGCGCCGCAGGTCAAAGGCAGCCCGCCCGAATACGGCTAGGGCCACATGCTCCCTGCGAGCAAGGGGGGTGAAATCGTCGTCAGAGGTCTCCCGTGGGACCCGCAACGCGGTCTGTCTCTCTAGTAGCGACTCTATACTTCGTTGTGAGCTGGGAAACGTCAAGCGCGACGTCGCGTCTTTGGCGGTGTGGCACGGCGACGCCAGAATACACAGAGTGCGACCAGCAAAACCACGATCAATTCGGTTTGGGCCGGCGCGCCGGCTGCTGTCCCGCAGCCGCCGCTCGAGTTGCTCGGGTCGTCGTCGGATTCACCCGCATCGCCGGCGTCGAGCTCGCCGACGTCGGCCACACCGCAGCCCTCATCGACCTGTCCGTCGCAGTTGTCATCGAGCTCGTTCTCGCAGATCTCGGCGTCGGCGGGCAGGGTCTGGCCGTTGCATTCGCCGGTCCAGGTTCCGCCAATACAGCGCTCGGTGCCAGCACGACAGACGCCGACCCCTTCGGTCCCGAATGGGCCGGTGTAGCAGGGGCGCGTATGGCCGGTTTCGCAGGTCTGCCCACTCGGTGAGCACGTATCGGCGGGGCGGTTGGTCGAGAAGAACGGGCAGCTATCGGCGCCGACGTCGACCGCAAACGAGCCCTCATCGGGATAGGTGTGGTAGTCACCGGCGCCGTCTGTGATGTGGAAATAATAGCGATGGCACCCGGATTCGAGCGACAGCGTCGTCTCGAACGCGCCCAACTCCGGCTCACCGTACGCCAGATCGAGCTCGTGGCAGGTGCCGTCTACGATGACCAGGGCACTCTGTGGTCCGCCCGTGGTCGGCTGATAGTAGGTGGTGCCGAAGGTGTGTTGCTGGCCGCTTCGCAGGTGGATGCCGTCGGCTGCTACGGGAGGTGTGCCCCCGCTACCGAAGTCCTGGACCCAGGCGGTCTGAAACCGGCCCACGCCCAGCAGCGAGTGACTGCCGTTCATATTCTGCCAGTGGCCGCTGCTGTGAATCCAGCCATCGACGGCTTGCTGGGCGCTCTGCTGGCCGAGCGCGGCATTCTCACCGCTGTAGCGCGCTGACCACAGCGAAACGCGGTCGGTCGACGACGTCATCCCGCACCCGGTCGGCTCGCCGGCGCATACGACCTCGCCGTCGGCATTTTCGGTGAGCTCGCAACAGGATGAGTGGTCCGCGCACCAGCAG
Source organism: Myxococcota bacterium (assembly GCA_051747295.1). Classification (GTDB taxonomy): domain Bacteria; phylum Myxococcota_A; class Bradymonadia; order Bradymonadales; family Bradymonadaceae; genus JBNJFZ01. The sequence goes on along the minus strand of JBNJFZ010000007.1, from coordinate 56,786 downwards.
GAGCCCTCGATGATGTGCTGCGCCTGCCAACGCGCCGCCTGCGACAGAGGTCTGTCGTATTGCAGCGGTGGTGTCGGCTCGTATGGTTCGTCGGGGTTGAATGCGTCCGGCTCGGTCCGTGCGCGGTTTGTCAGGTACAGGACGACCCTCTCGGCGTAGCTCGGGTAGCCGTCCCGTGGCTCGCCGAGCGATTGACCGGTGCGTGCCTCTCCCGGGTCGGCCGAGGCGACGCCAGGCGCCGTCAACAGGCAGCCGAGGCTCAACACAAGGGCGAAGTACTGTCGCGCTGGGGCACTCACAATGTGATACCGATTTCCTGGAGCTGTGCTTCGGCCTGGGGAGCCCAGCCCTTATTTGCCTGCGGGCTGGCCGGGCTCGGGTGCAGGATGCGGCCGATGGTCGGGTGATCGTCCATCGGCTTCATGGCTGCCTTGACGCGCTTGGTCGCAAACGCGCCCACCCCCACAACGTACTGCGGCTGCAGGTAGTCGACGAGTGCTCGCAGCGCGCGGTCACAGTGGGGGAAGAGCTCGCGCCGCTCGTCGGCCTTGAGCTTGTTGGGTGTTCGGTTTCGGCCGCTGTCTTCGAGGAAGAGCAGGGGGCAGTAATTGTGTACGAAATACCGCTCGAAGAAGTTCTCCGCGGCGCCGTAGCGGTCCTGCGCCCAGCCCCACAGCCGCGAGCCGCTGACCTCGTTTCGTTCACATGCGAGGCCGTCGACGGGCCGCTTCGGGTGCTCTTTGTCCGGCCTGCCAACCTCGGCCTGCAGGCCCATCCAGTCTCCGACGAAGTCCACGTCGCCAAAGGGTACTCCCGTCTGACCCATGCCCCACGGGCCGGGATTCATGCCCACCAGCAGGACCTCGCGCGGCGAGTCGTCTCCGAACGTCGTCAGATAGGCATCGTGCAGCGATTTTGCGTACACGAGCGGGTTGTAGACGCGCTCGACGGGGTCCTGGAAGGTCATGCCGCCGAGATCTTCGGTGATATCTTCACTGATTCGAACGAGAGGGTGGGTCATGGGTCAGAACTCCGGATCGGATAGATTCGACAGTGGTAAAATTGAAGCATCCCCGTTTTACGGACCCACTCCCCGGTCGTAAAGCGCTAGCTTGCGAGATGGCCTAAGGCGTGGATATCGAGGTCGGGGCCGATACCGCGCCCGTCCCTCCGATGCCGAGGCGACCACTGCCATCGTCGCCCCAGCAATACATTGTATCGTCGCTCGCGAGCGCGCAGCTCGTATCATCGCCGAGCCCCATCTGCGCAAAGACCAGGGAGCCCGTCACGTCTACGGGGACTGTCTCGTAGCCACCTGACGTGCCGTCGCCGAGCTGGCCATCGCTGTTATCACCCCAGCACTTGGCCGTCCCATCGGACAACAGGCCGCAGGCGTGGTCGACGCCGACCCAGACCGACGTGAACTCGAAGTCTCCCGAGACGGGACGCGGGTCGTTGCGATCATCGGTGGAATCGTCGCCGACCTGACCCTTCGTGTTGTCGCCCCAACATTCTGCCGAAAAGGTTCCGCTTCCGTCCTCGACAGTCATGCATCCGTTGTCACCCCCGGCGGCCACCGAGCGCGCGGTATCCTGGCTGAAATCGTGGTCGACTTCGACCGGGGTGCTGCGGTCGGAGTTCGAATTATCACCGAGCTGTCCGATGGCGTTATCGCCCCAGCAAAACACACGCACGTCGGTCGAGTCGCCGGTCGATTCAGCCAGTGCACACGCATGCCTGCGGCCGAGGTCGACGGCGATGGGGAGCCAGTTGGTGTAGTCGAGCTGGACCTCGACCGGCGTATTGCTGGTCGTGCCCATGCCGCTGGTATTGTTGCCGAGTTGGCCGTCGGAGCCATCGCCCCAGCAGTACAGCTCGGCTGCGCTGGTCAGTCCACAGGTAAAGCCGTCGCCCGCAGCCAGGGCGCTGAAGCTCAGCGCGCTATCCACGGCGATCGGTGTGCGGCTGTCGGTGAACGTGGCGTCGCCGAGTTGTCCAGAGCTATTGTCACCCCAGCAGAATGCGGCACCCGAGCTGTCGAGCCCGCAACTGTGGTCGTATCCGGCCGCGACGGCCAGGAGTCCGCTGTCGCCGCGAACCTGCGTGGCGGCATCTCGCGAGGTGGCTGTTCCGTCGCCGATCTGCGCAGCATCGTTGAGGCCCCAGCAGTAGGTCCTATCGTTGGTGCTGACCCCGCAGACGTGTCGATAGTCGGTCGAGGCTGCGACGAATCGCCAGGAGACCGTGACCGCCGCGTCCCCGTCGACGCCGCTCGCATCGTCGGCGGCGGTGATGGTCGCGCTGCCCTCACCGACGCCCGTCACGAGCCCCGAATCGTCGACGGTGGCGACCGCCGCGTCGCTCGAGCTCCACGTGAATGTCCGCCCCTCGAGCGCATCGCCCTGATCGTCGGTGGCGGTCGCGTCGAGCTGGACGGACGAGGCCACGTCGATCGACGGGCTCGAGGGCGTCACGCTCACGCTCCCGACCGCAGCCTCGATGCGCACGGAGGCGTAGCCGATGGTCCCACCTGCCTCGGCCTCGATGATGACGAGGCCCGGCTGCTCGGCGGTGACGAGCCCGGACGCGTCGACCGTTGCGACATTGGTGTCGGTGCTGGTCCACGTGACTGTTCGGCCGGAGAGCGACGTTCCGTCCGCGGCCTCGGGTGTGGCCGCGAGCTGCAGGGTGTCCTGGGTTGTGATGGTGCTCAGCCGTGGTGTCACCTCCACCGAGGTCACGGGTTGGTCGACGACCGTGATGGCGCTCGTGCCGGACTCGCCGTCGACGGTGGCGGTGATGTCGATCGGACCGCCGTCGGCGACGCCGGTGACCACGCCGCTGTTGTCGACGCTCGCGATGGTGTCATCCGCCGATGACCAGCTGACCGCGCGTCCCTCCAGCAGCGTCCCGTCGCTCGCTCGCGCCTCGACGCGCAGGCCGACGGTTTGCGTCTCCTCGATGGTTGCGCTGGACGGGACAACCTGCACGGAGGCGACCGATCGCTCGATCACGGTGACCGTCGCGGTCGCTGTCTTTCCGTTGGATGTGGCGGTGATGGTCGCGCTGCCGATGGCTCTTGCAGCCACCGTGCCGTCGGCGTCGACGAAGGCGACTCCTTCATCGTCGCTGCTCCACGTCACGTCCGGTGAGCTGATGGGGTCGCCGCTGGCGTCCTGGACCTCCACGCTCAGCGACGTCGTCGAACCCACAGTGACATCGACCGCGCTCGGCGTCATCGTGATCTGGTCGGCCCGGGGTTCGATGACCGTGATCGCGGCTGATGCCTGGATATTGCCGGCATTCGCCGAGATCAGCACGGTGCCGGTGCCGGCTGGCGTCACCGTGCCGCTGGCGTCGACGGTGGCGACGGTGTCGTCGGAGGAGCTCCAGGTCACGTTGCGCCCGGTGAGTTCGTTTCCGCCACTCGAGAAGGCCGTTGCTGTCAGGGTCAGCGTCGACCCGAGCTCGAGCGTGGCGGCTGGCGGCGACACGTCGAGCGTCGCGACGTCGACCGGCCGCACGTCGATAAGCGCGGTGGCTTCAACCCCGTCGGCGCTCGCACGGATTGTCGTCGAACCTTCGCCCACAGCCTCGACTTCGCCGCTGTCGTTGACCGTAGCGACGGTCGTGTCCTCGCTCGACCAGGTCGGGCTGCGCCCCTCGAGCAGGCGGCCGGTGCCGTCGCGCAGCAGGGCGTTGATGGAGAAGATCTGGCCGACCTCGATCACCGCGCTCGAGGGGAGGAGCGTGATCTCAGCGACGTCAGCCTCGGTGACCTCGACTGTCGCCGAGCCGGAACTCGCACCGGCCGCTGCGGTGACGGTGGTCATGCCGGCGGCATTGCCACGCAGGATACCGCTGGAGTCGACGGTTGCGATCGATGTGTCGTCGATCGACCACTGGACCGTGCGGTCGTCGAGGCGGTCACCGTTTGCCGCGAATACATCGGTGGTGAGCTGGAGCGTCGCGCCTTCTTCGAGCACCGCCGGATCCGGGGATACCGTGACGCTCGCCGCGGGGCGGGGCGTGACGGTGATGGCGGCCGATCCACGGCCGAATTCGCTCTCGGCGGTGACCAGTACCGAGCCCGGGGCGAGGGCCGCGACGCCCCCTTCTTCGTCGACCTCGACGATATTCGGGTCGCTGGACGACCACTCGATCTGCGCGTCCTCGACCCGCTCGCCGTCTGCCGTACGAGCCGTCGCGGTCAGTCGCGCGCTATCCCCGGCACCCAGGGTCAACGAGTCGGGCGCGACCTCGACTGTGACAATCGACGTGGAGGCGTCGGCCGACTCACTCGTGCAGAATCCCTCCGAGCAAAATGAGCCATCCGCGCAGTCCGCGGCCGTCTCGCATCGTACGTCGGTCAGCGGGGAGTCGTACTCGCATCCACCGAGTGCGAAGAGCAGGGCGGCCAGGAAGACCGGCAGCGTCTTCGATAGCTTCGAGTTGACATCCGTGAAAGCTGGGGTCATCCAGTGGCTCCAAATAGTCGTGTACGACGTGTTCATTTACAGATTAGTGGTTTTTCCGGAGAAGTTCACGCGGTCGGTACGTTTTCGCCCGCGAAATCCGCGTTTGAAATGCGTCATTTCTGCACAAATCGAGCCGATTGGTCAGGAGGACGTTGCGAACGCGGGTGTATGGGACTAATCTTAAGGCATATCTTGGGCTTCTTCCTCGCCTACTCGCGCTAAAGGTCTGCATTCGTGCGCACTATTCGCATCCTGATAATAGACGATGACACGGACATCTGCGAATACATGCAGTTGTTGCTCACGCAAAGCGGGTACGATGTCACGGCAAAGACGAATCCGAAAGAGGGGCTGGAGGTCTTGCGCGAGGAAGAGTTTCACGTCGTCATCCTAGACATCATGATGCCCGAGCTCAACGGGATGGAAGTCCTCGAGGAGATCCGCAGCTTCGACAGCGACATCGCGATTATCATCTTCACCGGCTACCCGTCCGTGGATACCGCGGTGACCTCGATGAAATACGACGTCTCGGACTATATCAAGAAGCCGTTCGACGTCGACGAGTTCAACCAGACGCTCGAGAAAATTCTGCGCGAGAAGGGGTTGCTGACCGACCCCGAAGAAGAGCTGCTCGCCACGATCGGCCAGAATATTCGCAACCTCAGAAAGGAGCGGTCGCTGACGCTCAAGCAAGTCTCGCGGCGCACCGGCCTGTCGGTGAGCTTGCTCTCTCAGATCGAGCGGGCCGAGTCGAGTGCGTCGGTGTCGAGCCTCTACAAGCTCGCTCGGGCGCTGGATTGCCGGCTGACGAGGCTCTTTGGTGAATACTGAGCCTGAGTTCTCACGGACCCTCGGCCCTCATCCCCATTATCTCCATGTCCGACCGCTTCAAAGTTCGAGAGGTCGCAGCGGACCGCGTCCAGCAGCTGCGCACCGAGGTTCTTCGCGACTGGGAGTACGGTCGCCTGTGCGTCTTCGACGAAGACGAGCACGAGGATACCCACCATTTTGCGGTGGTCGATCAAGATGATCGGGTTCGAGGTGTCGTGACGTACATCCGGCGGCGATGCCCGGAGCTCGACGAGCGACCCGGCTATCAACTGCGCGGGATGGCGATCGCCGAAGACGATCAGCGATACGGCCTCGGGAGTCGCCTCATTCAGGTATCCGTGCCGCGCCTCGCGCTGGCCGAACCCGACGCGAAGATCCTCTGGTGCAACGCGCGCGAGCACGTGATTCCCTTCTACGAGCGCCTCGGCTTCGAGGGCATCGGGGATCTCTTCGAGATCGAGGGCATCGGCCCGCACCTGAGGATGTGGCGAGAGATGCCCGTCGTCATGGCCGGCTAGAAGGCTGCAGCCAGCTCCGAATCGACCTGGAAGACCTCTCGATCGTCGAGTCGTAGCGCCGTCAGTCGCCCACCCCACCTGCATCCGCTGTCCAGCGCGTAGGTGTCGTCTCCGATATGCAATCCGATGGCCGACCAGTGGCCAAATAGCACCGTCCGGTCGCGCCACTCGGCCGATTCGGCCTCGAACCAGGGCGTGAGCTTCTTGGGCATCTTCTCGAGCGTGCCGCTGTAGTCGAACTTCATCGCCCCCTTGCGGTCGAGAACGCGCATGCGCGTCATGGCATTGACGATGACGCGCTCGCGCTCCTCGCCGGCCAGCCCGTCGCTCCATCGGCGTGGTTTGTTGCCGTACATGCGCTCTAGGAAGCCAGCATAGTCATCCGCGCGCAGCTCGCGCTCGACTTCCGCGCCGAGCTCCGCGGCCTTCTCGGTCGACCACTCCGGCAGCAGACCAGCGTGGACCAGGAAGAAGTCGCCGTGCTCCAGGGTCATGTGTTGATGGCGCAGCCAGTCGAGCAGCTCCGATCCGTCGGGCGCCTCGAGGACGTCGCTAAACGTGTCTTTGTCGCGATACGGTCGCGAGCCATTGGCGACGGCGAGCATATGAAGGTCGTGGTTGCCGAGCACGGTGTCGACGTGGTCGCGGTGCTCGAATACCCAGCGAAGCGCGCCCAGAGAGTCCGGTCCACCGTTGACGATGTCGCCGCACAACAGCAGTCGGTCGGCAGCGGGATCGAATGCGATGCGCGCGAGCAGCCGCTCGAACGAGTCGAGGCAGCCGTGGATATCACCGATTGCGTATGTGGCCATCGAGCAGCCTCCATAGGGGTTCGTTTAGCCACATTGAATAGTGTTCGACTGGGTCCGTCGGAACAAATGGGCAGGTGTTGGATGTTTCCCCCGCGCCGACGCCCCACCCTTGCCGAGTCCCTGAGGCGGTGTTACGAAGTGGCATCAGTCAAGAACGACGAAATAGACGACTTTTGCCAGGCGCGACGCCACGCGCCGCACGGGAGTGAATGACGATGATCGACGCAGCCGAAAATATCCTCGAATTGGTCGGTAACACGCCTCTGGTAAAGTGCCACACACTTGCCGAGCATGTGAAGTCCAACATCTATCTCAAGCTCGAGTATCTGAACCCCGGCTCGAGCGTGAAGGACCGGCCTGCGCTGCAGATCATCGAGGACGCCGAGGAGTCCGGCGAGTTGCAGCCCGGCGGCACGATCGTCGAGGCCACGAGCGGCAATACCGGGATGGGGCTGGCCCTGGGCGCGGCTATCAAGGGGTATAAATGCGTTTTCGTGATGCCCGACAAGATGAGCGAGGAGAAGATGTCGTCGCTGCGCGCGTTTGGCGCCCGCGTCGTCGTCTGCCCGACCGCCGTCGAGCCCGACGACCCGCGTAGCTACTACTCGGTGGCCGAGCGCATCGCCGAGGAGACGCCGGGCGGCTTCCTCGCCAATCAATATCAAAACCCCTCGAATCCGAAGTCCCACGCGTTGACGACGGGCCCCGAGATCTGGGAGCAGACCAACGGCGAAGTTGACGTCTTCGTCTCGGCTGCCGGCACCGGTGGAACCATCACGGGTACCGCGCGCTTTCTCAAAGAGAAGAACCCGGACGTCAAAATTCTGGCCGTCGATCCGATCGGATCGATTTACTACGATTACTTCAAGACCGGTAAGGTCACCGAGGCCAGCACCTATCTGGTCGAGGGATTCGGCGAGGACATCCTGCCGGGGACGATGGACTTCGAGTGCGTCGACGAGGTCGTGCGGGTCAGCGACAAGGAGTGTTTCGACACGACTCGCCGCCTGGTCCGCGAAGAGGGCATCTACACCGGTGGCTCCTCGGGCGGTGCGCTCGCCGGCGCCATCAAGTACGCCGAGCGCTTCGACCACGAGCTCAATATCGTCGTCATCATGTGTGACTCGGCATCGCGCTATCTGTCGAAGATCTTCAACGACGAGTGGATGCGAGAAAACGGCTTCCTCGAGGAGGACTGGGGCGAGGGCACGGTCGCCGACATGCTCGCCGGCAAGTCCGGTGACGTGAAGACGGCGACGCTCGGCGACAAGGTCGAAGAGGTCATCACCGCGATGAAGAGCCACGGCATCAGCCAGCTGCCCGTCGTCGACGGCAGCCGCATCGTCGGCGTCGTCAACGAGAGCGACGTGCTCAACCACCTGCTCGAAGACGGCGACCGCAGCGAGCCGATCGACGACCTCGTCGAGACCAAGTTCGCCATCGTCGAGCCGACGAATCGCGTCAGTATACTCAGCCAGTTCTTCCGCCAGGACAAAGTCGTCATCGTCATCGACGGAGACGATCTGGTCGGAATTCTCACCAAGATCGACTTCATCGACCACGTCAGCCAAAAGATCTGAATTGATGTCACTACCGAAGTCCCCAAGTGCGACGTTTATCGGCGCTCTGTTGTTGCTCGCTTTTTTGTGGCCAGTGTCGGCCGCCGCGGGCGATCCGTCGGTCACGCTCGAGCTCGTGGTCCCGCCGGAGAAGGCCGAGGCCAGTGTGGAAGGGGAGAACTTCCCCGACGACACGCTCAAAGAGATCACCACTGAGGCGGCCGAGCGCATTCGCAAGCGCCTGCGCGCCGCCGAGATCAAACACTGGGACGTCGTCACTTCCGGGCGCAATCAGATTCGCATCAGCGTCTACAGCCCGTTTGCACGCGGGCGGCTCGCCAGCATCCTCGTGCCGGCCGGCGAGATGTCGATTCACCCGGTCCTGTACGTGGGCGACAAGTGGACCGAGCAACTCTCCCGATTGCCCGAGGGTGTCGAGCTTCGCCAGCCCGACGACAGCATGCGCGCCGAGGCTGCATTTTTGTGGTCTCGCTCGCGCCGAACTCTGAACAAGGCGATCGCGGCCGTCCCGCTTCCGGGCGTCGAGGTCAACGTCTATCCGTACGAGGGTGGCTGGCGCACCGTCGCGATGGGATCGTCGGTCGCGACCCACAGGTCCATCCAGTCCGTCTCCATCGAACACGGAAATTCGGGCGACTCCTACGTTCGCTTGAATCTCGACGCCGCTGGAGCCCCCGAGGAGAGCACGCGGTACGGCTCGGGCTCACAATGGGCGCTCGTGCTCGATGGGGAGATCGTGCGCAGTTGGCACGCAACCGGAGAGACGCTCGAGACCACGATCAACCTCCGGCCGCCACGCCACCTGGGCTCCAAAGACGCGCAGTCCTTCTGGTCGCAGCAGGTCGCCGGCCGCCTTGCCGCACATATCCCGGTGCCCCTTGTCGAAGTCGAGGACTTTGGCCAAGATTAGTCGCCATTTGATGATTTGCATTCGCTGAATCGACACGTCGCCTCGACAAGATAGATGATGGACCACATCCCACTTCCAGAAGAAATTCGCGGTACCTGGTACTACCTCAAGGACGAGGGGACGCCCCAGGAGGCGCTCGAGGACAAGGGGGAGTTGCTGACGCTGCGGCTCGACCACTCGTTTGACCGCTGGCGCATCAAGGGCGACGCGCTCGAGCATCAAGACGACGGTGATTACACCTTCGACGGGTCGTTCTTGATCATGCGTGGCGGAAATACGGATACGTATCGCGTCGACGCGTCCGAGGATCTGATGTGGTTTCTCGAGGGCAAGAAGAAGAGCCGTCGGCTCTTTCGCACGCTCGCGACCGAAGACGACGCCCGCGCGCTGGTCGAGGACGAGCTCAAGAGCATCAAGGTCGTGCCGAGCCGAGCGCGCTGTGAGGCGCCCGTCGAGGACCCCGACTGCAACCTCGTCGACGTGCTCTACAAGGATATGACGCTCGGCGCGATCGCCGGGGAGCGCAACGGAAACGAGCTGTGGGCGGCGGTCACGACGCTCGCCCCCAACATCCCCGCGTCGACCTGGGCGGGGGTCGTCAAAGGCTCCTACGTCGAGAAATACCTGGACGACCCGAAGGGCATCTACGACGTCACCGTCCACATGGTGCGCGAGGGCGAGACGCTCACGGCGTGAATCGCCTCAATCCCCGAGGCAAAACCCGACCTCGCCGTCTCCTGTCCGGCACTCGCCGCTGCAGCAATCTCTGTCCTCGCGGCAGGCGCGCCCGGTTTGGCTGCACTGTCTCTCACACGTCCCACCTGCGCAGAAGTCTGAGCAGCAGTCGGCGCTCGATTCGCACGCGTTCCCATTTCGTACGCACGCCGGACACCTCTCGTCCGTCCGCCCGTCGCAGTCGTTGTCGGTGCCGTCGCAGACCTCCGGGCTGCAAACAATATCCGGGCAGTGCTCGTCGACGTGGCCGTCGCAGTCGTTGTCGACGCCGTCACATGTTTCCTGCTGGGTGCACCAATCTTCTTCCGACCCCGGAAAACACTGCTGCCTGCAGCCGATCCAGACCTGCATCGTCGCGGGATCACTCGTCGTTCCGGCTGTGAGGCGCTCGCACGCATCTCCGTGGAGTCTGAATTCCTGGTTCGAAAGGTCGAAGGTGTAGCCGTCGGCACTGTCCTCGTCGATCATCTGTCCGTCGATCGCCACCCATGTCTGGGAGGAATCGATGGAATCGCGGTCGAGCTCCGCGGTGAACGTACAACCGAGCTCTTCTCGAGAAATCATCCCGAGCACGGTCACGAGCGCGCTCTCCGAATTGGCTTCGTAGTAGTCGCCCGTCCCGCCAGCCTGTGCGAGTGCGGTCAACTCGGTAGGCGACGCTTGTGAGTCAGCGACGACGTAGACCCGCACACCGGCCGTGTTGAGCGTTTCGGCGGCTGCAATCGCATCGGTGTAAGCGCCGCATGCATCAGGGTCGTTTTGGAGGAACAAAATGACGCTGGAGCGCCGGGCGGACGGGTCCGGATCGCCGTCGAGTTCGTACGCGGTCGTCGACGCGATGGTCTGCAGCGCGCCGGCTGCCGGCCGCCCGCCCGTCGGCTGCACGCTCGCATAGGCATCCTGGATGTCCGCCGCGCTGTGGTCTCCCATGGCGATGCGTTCGGTGGCATCGCCGCACGAATCCCCGCCAAAGGTCATCACGCCGATATTGGCGAGGTCGGCGAGCTGCGTGGCGGCGAAGTCCATGGCGCCGCTCACGCTGTTGAAGTCTGACGTGCCCGAGGCGTCGAGCGCGAAGTACATATTCGGGCGAGGCGCGTCGAAGTCCTCACCGCCCTCGTAGCACAAGTCGATATCACCGGCCTCCGACGGGCTCGACTCACACGAATCGCCGATGCCGTCCGAGTCGGTGTCTCGTTGGCCCCAGTTCGCCTTTTCCGGGCAATTGTCGCACGCATCACCCCTGTCATCGCCATCCGTATCGGTCTGCGCCGCGTTGGGCTCCTCCGGACAGTTGTCGGAGGCGTCGGGGACACCATCGCCGTCCATATCGCGGCTTTCGTCCAGCGGGCAGGGGACCTGGCAGGAAATGTCGGCTTGTTCGGCGTTCGCGGTCTCGTTGCAATTGTCGCACGCGTCTCCGACGAGGTCTCGGTCGCTATCCTGTTGGTCTGGATTCGCGGTGAGCGGGCAGTTGTCGTTGGCGTTGATCACGCCGTCCTCGTCCGGGTCGTCCTGCGCGCCGCCCGGGTCGACACCGGTGTCCGCGTCGCTCCCGTCCTCGGTGTCAACTGTGTCGGACGCATCGTCGTCTTCCGCGTCTTCCGCGTCGTCGCCGTCGCCCGCAGATGTATCTGCATCGACCCGCTCGTCGACATCCTGGCGGCCCGTATCACGGACCTCATTCGATTCACACCCCCAGAGCATCAACCCCAGGAGCAGCACGGCCGAAACGCGGGCAATGGCTCGAATGTGTCGTCCTTTTGAGGAAACGATGAGGCCCCCTTTCGCTCAATCGATCATCAGAGAGAAATCACGATCAACAGGAATCCCCGCCCGGGGTGCGACAACAATACGAGCCCGAGTCGTTGAAGCAATCTGTCTGCTGCCCTTCATCAGCCTCGCAGTAATCCGTCGCGTCGCCGTCATTCTCGTCGGCCGTGCCGTCGCAGTCCGAGTCTATTCCGTCACATTCTTCCGTGGCGTCGGGGTTGATGTCGGAGTCTCCGTCGTTGCAATCAAAGGTCGCGCGGTCTCCGACGGTCGTCTCCGGGCAAGCATCATTGGTCGTAATCGTCATGCTGTCATCACAGAAGCCATCGCCGTCGTCGTCGCATCCTTCATCGACCTGACCGTCGCAGTCATCGTCGATGCCGCTGCAGGCCTCGGTAGATGGAGAGCCGGCCGAGACGCTGCAGGTGGTACCGTCGTTGGAGGAGTTACAGACCACGGTGCCGGAGTTCTCACAGGC
>JBNJFZ010000007.1:0-44571 GCA_051747295.1 Myxococcota bacterium | reverse complement strand
GTGCCGGCAGTGCAGGTGTTGCCCTTGTTGGGAAAGTCCTCGTCGGTCTGGCCGTCGCAGTCGTTGTCGATGCCGTCGCAGGACTCGGAGCTCGGGGAGCCAGCAGAGGCGCTGCAGGTGGTACCGTCGTTGGAGGAGTTGCAGACCACGGTGCCGGAGTTCTCACAGGCGCCAGTGCCGGCGGTGCAGGTGTTGCCCTTGTTGGGAAAGTCCTCGTCGGTCTGGCCGTCGCAGTCGTTGTCGATGTCGTCGCAGGACTCGGAGCTCGGGGATCCGGCAGAGACGCTGCAGGTCACGCCGGAGCCGTCACCGGAGCACTCGTAAGTGCCGGAATTCTCACAGGCGCCGGTGCCGACGGTGCAGGATGTGCCCTTGTCGGAAAAGCCTTCGTCCGTGTTCCCGTCGCAGTCGTTGTCGAAGTCGTCGCAAACCTCGGTCTCGGGTCCGACCGCACCGGTGCAGTCCCCAAAGGTTCCCTCCGAGCACTGTTGTTCGCCTTCGGCGCAGTTGCCATTGCCCGGTGAGCCGGAGCCGAATGGGAAGCAAGTCTGAGTCTCGTCGCCGGTGCACGGACAATCTTCGTCGACGCGTCCATTGCAGTTGTCGTCGATACCGTTGCACAGTTCACAGGAATCCCCCTGACATTCTTCGACCACACCGGGGTTGATCGCCGGGTCGGAGTCGTTGCAGTCGCCGCCCTGGTCGACGTAGGCATCCGACGGTCGGTCACATTGGATGATCCCTGAGTCGTCGGCACCGTACCCGTCACCGTCCGCGTCGCGATACCACTTGTTTTCGGCGTTATCGATTCGTCCATCACAGTCGTTGTCGACTCCGTCGCACACCTCGGTCGGCGGTTGTGTTGGCGTGCAGCTCGACTCACAACCATCTGAGCCGGCATCCGGATTATCGGTCAGCCAGTCGTCATTGTCGTCGCTGAAGCCTGCTTCACAATAACGCGAGCAGGTCCCGTTTCCGCACTCGGCGACCGAGTTCGAGCCGTAGGCGATGCATTCCAGATCACATCCTCCACAATGCTCGGCGGAGGTGTCCGTGTCGACGCACTCGTCCCCACACAGCTCTTCACCGTCGGTGCAGGTCGGGGCGTCGGGTCCGGTATCCTCCAGATCGGGGGTGACATCCAGCCCATCGGCCTCGCCATCGCCCGGCGTGTCGGTTGCGTCGGAGACGACGTCATCCGCTGCGGTCCAGTATCCGTCCTGGCAGACGCGATCGCCGTCTCGAGCCCCTTCCTCGGTGCACGTGACGTCGCCGAGGGAGGAATCGAACGAGCAGCTGGAAGCGATGGACAGGAGCAGACACGCTGCGAGAACGTGGAACCATCTCGTACGGACTTTCATTACATCACTCGGTCGGCATAAGCATGATTGGTGATATCGTTCGCATTATGGCGATAATCGCACCACATTGCATATTCCTTTTCGTCCGGGCTCACGTCGAGGCTCAGATGAACTCGCACGAGCCCGAGCGGCAGACCTTCCCGTCGCCGCAGCTCAGCGATTCACAGTCGGGGTCGGCGCAATCCGTGGCTCCGTCGTTGTCGTTGTCCGCGCCGTCCCAGCAACGAGTCTCGAAGTCACATCCCAGGTCGCCGTCGTTGTTGAGCTCACAGCATGCGGTCGTACCGTAACATCGCACACCCTCGTTGGAGAATTGCTGGCAGAAAGTATTGGCCTCGCTGCTGCTACCGTCGAATTCGACGCCGTTACAGTCGTTGTCCTTGTCGTCACAGATCTCGGGGGCACCGTCGTAGGTGTACGGGTCGCCGTCGTCACAATCCTCGCCGGCGGTCACGCCCGAGGGAGGATTCTCGTCGCCGTATCCATCCTGGTCGAGGTCGCGGCGGCACGAGGTCGATGACTCGTTTTCGGCCGCTCCCGGGTATGTGACATCGGAGGTGTCGTCGCAGTCGTCGGCGGTGTCGGGGGCACTGTTGGGGCAGACAGCCGGCGAGCCGATCACCGTCAGGTCCGCGTCGCAGTAGCCGTCGCCGTCGTCGTCACACCCCTCGTCGACCACGCCGTCGCAGTCGTTGTCGAGGTCGTCGCAGATCGACTCCGGTGCGGCGTAGCTGCCGGGCGGCGCGCAAAACCCCTGATCGTCGATGAGACCGTCGCTGCAGACGCCGGTGCTGGTATTGTCGAAGTCGCACTGGCAGCCCTCGTCGACGACGCCATCGCAGTCGTTGTCGAGGCCGTCACAGGAGCCTTCATCCGACTCGTACTTGGTCGGCTCATCACACCCTCCGCTGCCATCGGGGATCCCGTTGCTGCAGACACCTTCGCTGGTGCCATCGAAGTCGCAGGCGCAGCCTTCGTCGACGTCCCCGTCGCAATCGTCGTCGATGTCGTTGCCGCAGGTTTCGGTGGACGGGCTGCCCTCGGTCGCATCACAGATGGTCCCGCTGCCGTCAGCCTTGCAGACGTAGGTTCCGGTGCTCTCACACGCCCCCGTTCCGACCGTGCAGGTATCGCCCTTCTCCCCGAAGCCGTTGTCGATGACGCCGTCGCAGTCGTTGTCGATGCCGTCGCAGAGCTCGTTCGATGGTGCGCTCGCCGTCGCGTCACACTCCACGTCGTCGCCGGCGGCGTTGCAGACGAGCTGGCCGGTCACCTCACAGGCGCCGGTACCATCGGAGCAGTTGTCGCCTCTGGTAGGGAAGTCCTCGTCGGTCTGGCCGTCGCAGTCATTGTCGAGTCCGTCGCAGACCTCGGCAGAGTCGCCCTGGCCACCGTCGCACGCGCCCCACGTGCCGGACTCGTTGCAGTCCTGCTCTCCGAATTCACAGACGCCCACGTCTGTCCCGCAATCTCGCGTATCACCGGCCGTGCATGGGCAGTTCTCGTCGACCGTGCCGTCGCAATTGTCGTCGGTGGTTCCGTCACACAACTCGGTGGCATCAGGATTGACGTTGGGGTTGGCGTCGTCGCAGTCATCGTCGTTGTCCACGAAGCCATCAGGCTGGTCGCACGCCGACTGAGAGACGCTCGGGTCGCCGTAGCCGTCGTCGTCGGCATCGGCGTAGTAGGTCTCGGCGTCCTCGGCGTCGGCCTCGTCGACCGTGCCATCACAGTCGTTGTCCTGGTCGTCGCAAACCTCGACCCCGCCGTTGGTCGGCGTGCACTCCACCTCGCAGCCGTCGTTGGCGTCGTCGTTGGCGTCGATCCAGCCGCTGTCACACGTCAGGTCGCAATCGCCCTCGGTGCACACCGGCGAGGCGTTCTGGCCGCCCGTGCACAGGTTGTCGCACTCGCCGCAGTGCTCGAGGCTCTCATCGAGGTTGATGTAGGCCGAGCAGTCGATGGTGATGCGCCCCAGACAGTCGTCCTCCACGTCGATGCTCCGACAGGGCATCCCCCGATCGTCGCAGTATTCGCGCTCCGGCCGCGGCTCGCATCCATCCGGCGCGATGTCTTCGTCCGCATCGTCCGTGTCGGAGGCATCCATCGTATCGTCACCGCTGGCATCAGCGATCGTGCTCCCGTCCTCGTCGACCTCCCAGACGCCATCCGTGCATACGAAGCCGTTCTGCCGCGCACCTTCTTGCTCACATGAGGCGGGCGTGCCCGACGAGTCGAACGAACAGCCCGGTGCGATTGCCAGCAGCAACAGGGCACCCGCCGCGGCGAGGCTCCGAGCTACGAGGGTGCGGGGCGAGGAGAGCGAGGTTGCGTTCATGGAGGACCGCCTGCAGATACAGCGAATGATCGAGCGTCGACACCGCGTCGAGTTTTCCGACGGCTTCGCCGGCGCGCAGTAGCGTGAGGATAATACCTGTTTGGCTGGCGATCACAAAATCGTCGCTGTCTTTCCTGTGCAACCTCAGTCGATATCCAGGTCGAGATCGTCGATGGTCTCGCCCGACTGCAGGAACCGACCGACTGCGATGCCCGCCTCGACGACGAGCCAGATGGCCAGGGCGAGCAGGAATGAGCCGACCCCGAAGAGCAACCACTTCTCCTCGTCGAAGAAGGTGCCGGCGTTGTCGATCATCGCCGTGATCGTGGTCACGAGCATCGCGACCATGGGTATCCCGGTCACATACCAGGGCTTGCGCCGCATCAGCAGATAGAGCGTGACTACCAGCAGCGCCAGACCGGCCATGAGCTGATTGGTCGTGCCGAAGAGCGACCAGAGCGCGAGCCCCGCGGAGCGGCCATCGACCTCGTAGAACGCGAAGAAGCCGATCGCGGCCACCGCGATCAGGCTGGCGATGTAGCGGTGCTGCAAAAACGTCAGATCGAAGGTCTCCGCGACCTCCTCGACGTTGTAGCGCAGCAGGCGCGTCGCGCTGTCCAGCGAGGTGAGTGCATAACTGACCACGATGACCGCGACGAAGGAGGCGCCGATCTCGTGGGGGATGCCCAGTGCTTCCAGGAATCGGCCGCAGCCATTGATGAAGACCGCGACCTTCGCGCCGAGCGCCTGGACCTTGTCCCAGCTGGCGTACTGGACGTTCCAATCTGCCTGAGAGACCACGCCAGCCGTCGTCGCGAGCACCGCCAGGAGTCCCAGCAGCGACTCGCCGATCATCCCGCCGTAGCCGATGACGCGGGCGTCCTCCTCGTTGTCGAGCTGCTTGGCGGTCGTGCCGCTGGAGACCAGGCTGTGGAATCCGCTGGCCGCCCCGCAGGCGATGACGATGAAGACAAACGGGAACATCCCCGGGGCGCCCTCGGGATTCGCGCGCACCGCCGGTGCCTGAAACTCCGGCGCCCAGACAAACAGCCCCAGGTACAGGCTGCCGAGGCCCAGATACAGCAGCAGGGTGTTCAGGAAGTCGCGCGGCTGCAGCAGGCTCCAGACGGGCAGCACCGAGGCGAGGAATGCGTAGATGACCAGGATGGTGCTCCACCCGGTGCGATCGGGAGCGATGGCCGGGTCGTCGAGCTGCAATACGCTCATCACCGCGTCGGTCTGCGCCGCGTACGTCAGCACCAGGAGCAACACGAAGCCGATGGGCGTCATGATCTTCCACGACACGCCCCTCTTGTAGCCCATCCAGCCGATGACGGCTGCGATGGCCATGAGCCCGAACGAGGGCAGCACCGCCTGGGGAAAGCTCGAGGACTTCGCAGCCGCCGGCGCGTCCGCCGCGACCGGCGAGAAGAGCGTAGCGATGACGAAGACGAACACGCCCATCGCCAGCGCGACGAGGAAGAAGATGATGATGTGCAGAAGCGACTTCGCGCGGGCTCCGATGATGCCCTCCGCGACGGCGCCGATACTCTTTCCCTTCGCGCGAATGCTGACCACGAGCGAGCCCATATCGTGCACACATCCGACCAGAAGCGCGCCCAGGACCACCCAGCACATCGCCGGCAGCCAGCCCCATATGACGGCTACCGCGGGGCCGAGCATCGGCGCCAGGCCCGCAATGGAGGCGTAATGATGGCCGAACAACACGCTCTTTTGCGTGGGTACGTAGTCCACGCCGTCTTCCAGGGCGTGCGCCGGCGTGGCGTGGTCCTCACGCAGCTCGAAGACCTTGTCCGATAAATATCGGCTGTAGATGAGATAGCCGGCAACATAGCCGGCGAAGGCGATAGCGGTCGCGACGGCAGCGTTCACGGTCGTACCTACGGTTCGGCTCCTGATCGTCGTGGGCGTCCTCCTCGAACTCTTGCATGCGGTGACCCACGTCGCAAGGTGTCGATACGGGGCAGAGGCACTCCCAGAGGCGGTTTCGGTGTTGTTTCCGGTCGTCGTAATCGAGGCGGATCTCGCGTGTTTCAGGGGGTTAATTATAAAAAGTTTATTTTTTGGTTTAAATGTGTCCCGTGTGTGTATATTATGAGTATATGATTGCAGTTCCCAGGCCCCACACTGCTCATGGAAAATGAAACCGACATTTCCATCCCTTTCCTCGACTCGCGGGTAGTCGATTACTTTACGTCGGTTTCGTTGTCCGCAGAACCCCCGCTTCAGCGGCTCAAGGCCCGCCTCCTGATCCTGTCGCTGTTCGTCATGATCGCCTGGGGCGCGCCGATGGCTCTGTTCTTCTTTGCGATCGACTATGCAGTGGTCGGCTGGGTATCCCTCGCCATGTCCGCGGCGAGTATCCTCCCGCTGTATTTCAGCAAGAGGTCGGGAAAATACCGGATGATCGGCCACTACCTGTGCACGTCGAGCATGGTGACGCTCGTGATCGTGAGCCTCGCGACCGGAGGGATGGGCTCGCTGGCAGTCTACTGGCTCATCGTGCCCGTGCTGTATGCTCATGTATTCATCGACAGCCGTGCTGCGTTTTACTGGGCGATCGGTTCGATCCTGGCGATGGGGGGCATTGCTGCCGCGGAGGCATGGGGAGGCGTGGCAGCGACACGCGTACCGGATGAACTTCGTCCCACCGTCGTGTTTTTCTCGGCGGCCAGTCTGATAGGACTCACCTCCATCACGCTCGCGATCAATAGTCGCCTCCAGGAGTGGGCGGAGGCGTCTCTCAAGCGAACTCAGCAGCGCATGCTCGAGGCCACGCGTGAGGGGTTCCAAACGCTGGTCGAGAACACGCCGGACGGGGTGCTCGTCCATCGGAACCACGTGATCCGCTACGCAAACCCCGCGGCTGCCCGCTGCCTCGCCGTCGAGGATGTAGAAGCGCTGATCGGCGAGACGGTCGACGAGTATTTGACGACGGACAGCACGTGGGAGCCAATCGACGAGGGCGACCATTCCCCTCACAGGGCGAACGAACAACTGCTCCGGCGCGAGGACGGCTCGGAGATTCCCGTCGAACTCACACAATTTCATGCACCCGTCGATGGCGAGTCATCGACGATCACCGTGATGCGAGACCTGACGACGCGTCGAGAGATGCGCGCTCAGATCATGCGGCTCGACCGGATGGCCGCCGTCGGCACGCTCGCAGCGGGCGTGGGTCACGAGATCAATAACCCCCTCGCGTTTGTTATCGGCAACCTCGAGTTCGTCCAGCCGCTGACTGCTGAGCTGATCGACCAGGAAGGCGCTTCGGAGCGAGACGTCTCGGAGATCAGCGATGCGCTGTCGGACGCGCTCGAAGGAGCCCAGAGAATTCAGCGCATCGTCGCCGACCTTCGGACGTTTGCTCGTGACGATAACCCCGAACCCGTGCCGACGGATGTCCGAGACAGTATCGAGTCCGCCCTGAAGATGGCGTCGAACGAAATTCAACACCGCGCCACGCTCGTCCGCGACTACGACGACGTTCCACACGTGTTCGCCGACGACGCGACACTCGGTCAGGTCATCCTCAACCTGCTCATCAATGCCGCTCATGCAATTTCCACCGGTGGCGCCGACCACGATACCGTCACGGTCCGGACCCGGTATCGAGACGGGGTCGTCCAGATCAGCGTGAGCGACACTGGTACCGGGATGAGTGCGGATGTCCGCGCTCGTATCTTCGACCCCTTCTACACCACGAAATCACCGGATAATGGCACGGGGCTGGGTCTGGCTGTGTGTCAGAATATCATCCAGGGGCTCGGCGGGACGATCGATGTGGAGTCGGAACCGGGCGAGGGCTCTACGTTCACCGTCTCATTGCCTCCGGTCGCCGGGAGCGATCACGAGGAGGCGGGAGAGGGGGCGTCGGCGGTCGATCTATTTGGCGAGCATTCAGTCCGTTTGCTTATCATCGACGATGAGCCCGCGGTCTGCAGGATGCTGGAGCGGACGCTGCCGGACCGCTTCGACACGGTGTCATTTCAGCGCGCCGACGACGCTCTAGCGGCCTTGCAGGACGGGCTGGAGGTTGACGTGATTCTCACCGATCTGCTCATGCCCGAGCAGTCGGGAGTCAGCTTTTATGCGTCCTTGTCGGAGACGGTCTCAGAGCTCGACGACCACATTGTCTTCATGACTGGCGGGGCCTTCACGTCGGAGGCGAAAGCATTCGTCGAGAACGTCGATGTGACCGTCCTCCGAAAACCCTGTGACACGGACACCTTACTCGACGCCCTCGACAACGCTGCATCACCCCACGGCCTCTCCTCAGCCTCGTGAATCGCGGATGGGAAGCCGCGAGTGACTGTTACTCCGCCGCCGTTTGCGTGCGCAGCGGCTTCGCGATCACGTCCTCGATGATATTGCAGGCCTCGTCGATGTCGTCCTTCGTCAGCTCCGAGCTCACCGAGATGCGGAAGCGGCGCGCGTGCGCCTCGACCGCCGGGAAGTCGACCGGCTGGATGAACAGCCCTCGGCGTTGCGCCTCGATGGCCATCGCGTAGAGCTGGCGGCCGTTGTCCCCGACGATGATCGGGATGATCTGTGACTCGGTGTCACCGAGGTCCAGATCGAGCGCCTCGAGGTTCTCTTTGAAGTACTCGACGTTGTCCCAGAGCTTGTCGCGAAGGCTCGAGTCGCGGGTAGCGACCTCCAGCGACTTCATCATGCCCGCCACGATGGGGGGCGGAAGCGCGCAGGAGAACTGGAAGGGCGAAGCGTAGTATTTGACGTAGTCGATGAGGTCCTTGTTGGACGCGACGAACCCGCCGACGCCGCCGAAGGACTTGCTCAGCGTCCCGAACGTCACACCGACCTTGTCTTCCAGCCCATAGTGCTCCGCGACGCCGCGGCCGTTCTCGCCGAACATCAGCGTGGAGTGTGCTTCGTCCAGGTAGATCGCCGCGCCGTGCTTCTCACAGACGTCCACGATGGCCGGGAGGTCCGCCATATCGCCGTCCATCGAGTAGACACCCTCGACGGCGACGAGGCAGCGATTATCGCCGTGCTTGTCGAGCATCTGGTCGAGGTGCTCGGCATCGTTGTGCTCGAAGGAGACCATCTTAGCCCGCGAGAGCGTCGCGCCGTCGACGATGCTCCGGTGGCACTTCGAGTCGATGATGAGCACATCACCGCGGCGCAGGATGCCCTGAATGGCGCCCACGTTGCCGCCGAGGCCGCTCGAGAAGAGCATGGCGGCTTCTTTCTGTTTGAACTCTGCCAATTGCTGGGCGAACTGCTCGTGCAGATCGAAGGTCCCCGACAGCATGGCTGCACCGGACGCACTCAGCCCGTAGTTGTCGGCGGCTTCTTTCGCCGCGGCGACGACCTCGGGGTGCGTCGATAGCCCCAGGTAGTTGTAGGAGGTCAGGTTGATGACCTCGCGCTGCTCACCATCGAAGTTATTCTCGATCTGAGTGCGCGCGCCGGGAGCCTGCTTGAGCTTCTGCTCATAGAGGCTCATGCCCAGTGCGACCTCGGGGGAATTCTTCCACTCCTGAAAGTCTTCGGGGGGCGACAATACGTCCGGATTGTCGTTGTACCCGAAGTCAGCCAGGCTGAACTTCATCGGATCGATGTCAGCCATGTTCTTGTCTTTTCTTTGAGGTACTGAAACGTGCGGAGTCCTGGCGCAACCAATGCGCCGACTCGGTCCTACACATACTCCATGAACTTGTCGGCGAGCTGGTCGACCGATTCAACCTCAGCGAGCTCGGAGCGCGGGATCTTGATCTCGAGCTCACGCATCGTCGAGGTGACGATGTCCAGCATGTCGAGGCTATTGGCCCCGAGATCTCGGAACGACTCGGCCATCTCCAGGTCATCTTTTTCGATGCCGTCGAGATGTTCGATCATGTTGTTCTCGATAATTTGAACGACTTCGTCCCTGGTCATATCCAATTCTCTGCAAAGTAGGGCCACCACGGCCAATGCCCGCGGTCGCAATCATTCTCTAAATTCGTGCACTTGGAGGCTTTTCGGCCCCCGGCTTCCATGCCTTCAAATCGACCATGATGTAACGGCTGGAATCCTACAATTCAAGCAGAGAAACCGGATGTTTGGTCGGAATGAATGGTAATTCAAAACCGCCTGATGAGTCGGAACGATCGCGGTCTGCGAGGAGGTGATAGCCTATTTACGAACGGTGCCTCCGTGCGGTAGTGCATGGCGCGTCCACCTATAACAGGAGGTGCCTCTATGTTCCGCCTCGGATCGAAAAAAGACACGCCTACACACAGTAACGTCACTGTTCGCCCGGTGCTCTCGCTGCGCGACAAGCATCGATTTATTCGGTTTACTCGCGATCTCTATCGCGACGACCCGAACTTCCGCCCGCAGCTGGACCTGATGGTCTTCGAGCAGCTCTCGCCGAAGCGAAATCCCTGGTTCGAACACGGGGATGCCCAGTTGTATCTGGCGTATCGCGGCGAGGAGATCGTCGGGCGTATCAGCGCCCAGATCGACTACGAGCACCTCAAGCATCACGACGACGGCGCCGGTTTCTTTGGCTTCTTCGAGTGCAAGGACGACCCGGAGGCAGCCAGGGCGTTGCTTCGCACCGCCGAAGATTGGGTTCGCTCGAAGGGACTCGAGCGCATCCGCGGGCCGTTTAGCTTCTCGATCAACGAGCTCTCGGGCACGCTGGTCGACGGCTTCGACACCCCGAATTACATCATGATGCCCCACGGCCGGCCGTACTACGATCGACTCCTGACCGATGCCGGGTACGAACAGGAGATGGATCTGTACAGCTGGCGCTACACCCGGGAGAACATTCCGGACCGCGCATTCGAGCTCGCCGAGTACGCCAAGGACGACCCGTCCGTCGAGATCCGTGATCTCGACATGGATAACCTCGACCGGGACATCCGGATCATCAACGACATCTTCAACGAGGCATGGTCCAAGAACTGGGGCTACGTCCCGATGACCGAGGCGGAGCTCGACAAGATGGCCGAAGAGTTTCGCCTCATCGTCGACCCGGAGCTGGTGATGATCGCCGAGGTCGACGGTGTGCCGGCGGGCATGACGGTGTCACTTCCGAATATCAATGAGGCGTTTCGCGACCTCGACGGCAAGGTCCTCCCGACCGGCTGGGCCAAGGCGTTGTACCGGCTCAAGCTCAACAACCCGACGACCTTCCGCTGCATCCTGCTGGGCATCCGCAAGGAATACCGCGATGCGGCGCTCGGTGCGCTCAGCGTCATCATGTACACCGAGATCTTCGATCGCGCCTATAAAAAGGGCTATCGCGAAGCCGAGGCGAGCTGGACGCTCGAGTCCAACAAGGGCATCAATCAGGGTATGGAGCTGATGGGGGCCGAGAAATACAAGACCTATCGCGTCTACAACTCGGAGCTATGAGCCGACCTGCCCGCATGGCTATGGGCGCAGGCGCATCAACACCACGCACGAAACGACAGACGATTATGGACAGGGTATTTGTCACAGGTGGCACGGGATTCGTCGGCTCACACGTGGTCGAGCGGCTGCTCGACGAGGGCATCGAACCCGTTTGCCTGGTTCGCGAGACCTCCGATACCGAGCACCTCGACGAGCTCGGCGTAGAGACGTTCGTCGGGTCCCTGACCCATGTTGCGGGCATGCGCCCGGCGCTGGAAGATGTCGACGGCGTGGTGCATATCGCTGGCGTCATCAAGGCCAAGGACTTCGATTGGTTCTACGAGATCAACGCCGACGCCAGCGGTGAGCTCGCCAGGCTCGCTCTGGAGGCCAATCCGGGTCTGGAGCGATTCATCTTCATCTCGAGCGTCAGCGCCCAGGGGCCGTCGGAGGGAAAGACGCCGCGCCCCGTCGAGCAGACGCCAGCGCCGGTCAGCCACTACGGTCGCAGCAAGCTCGTCGGCGAAAAGCAGGTCCTGGAGTTCTCGGACAACCTCCCCGTGACCATCTTTCGGCCGCCGCCGGTCTACGGGCCCCGCGACTACGAGATGCTCGCCGCATTCAAGATGGCGCGCCGTGGAATTGCGCCGGTCTACGGCAGCGGCGACTCGTTGCTCAGCGTTGTGTTTATCGACGACCTGGTCGATGCGATCTATCGGGCGCTGGTGACCGATCACCCGAGCGGGTCGATCTTTCCGATCGACGATGGACAGATACACACCTGGCGGTCGTTGACCGGGGATATTGGTCGCGCCATGGGCAGAGATCCGCTGACGCTACCGGTTCCGCGGCCGCTCTTTCATGCCGCCGCTCACGCGAGTGAAGCGTGGGGCAAAGTCGCCAACAAGGCGATGATCTTTACGACCGACAAGGTGGCCGAGATGTCGCAGGGTAGCTGGATCTGCGGCTGCGGGGAGCTACAGCAACAGCTCGGGTGGACCCCCGAGTGGCCGCTCGAGCGCGGCGCGAAGTACACGGCCGAGTGGTACACACAGCAAGGCTGGCTCTGAGTTGTTTCGGGCCAATGGTTGTTCCGCGGTGCTCCGGTGCGTATCCTTGAGCTGTATTCACCGCGGGTTTCGACATGTTCTGCTACGCCAAAACCAGTCTGAGTAGGGCTGTTTTGCTTGGTGCACTTGCACTTGCACTGGCAGGGCTGGGCTGCGGCGAGTTTCCGGGCGGCGCATCCGACCACGAGGACGAACCAGAGAACAATACCGAGATGTCGGAGCTCCCGCCGGTCGACTCGGTCGGTGTTCGGCCCAACTCCATCAAATTGCCCGTTGGCGGGTCGACTCGCCTGAGCCTGTACGTCCGTGATGCGACGGGTCAGGCGCTGGAGCCGGGCAGCTACGAGACTCTCTGGACGACAGACAACAAAGATGTCGTGCGTGTCGACGCCGATGGGCAGGTCCACGCGGTCTCGACGGGCGTGACGCGCGTCAATGCCTTCGTCCGCGGTGTGAAAGGGTGGGCCACGATTCGGGTCACACGGGAGGTCGAGCGCATCGAGATCGTCGCCCCGGACCGGGCGCTCATCCCGGGCGAGTCCGTCAAACTCGAGGCCCACGTCTGGAGTAAGGGCGGCGTGCGTATGGATGGCGCTACGGTCATCTGGTCGACGGTCGCAACCGACACCGCGCGGATGAGAGAGGGCGGGCGCATCCGTGCGCTGCGGCCCGGGTATGTCACCGTCACGGCCATGGCCGACGGGGTCGCCGGGCGCAAGACGCTGAGCATCGGCGACTACGAGATCCGCGGCATTCGCATCGAGGGGCTACCGGAGCGTCTGTCCGCCCGAGACAGCGTCGAGGTCGCACCTGTTGCCCTCGGCCACGGCGACTACCCGCTCGAGCACGTAGACGTGCACCTGTCGAGCGGGTCGGAGCACCTCGATGTAGTCCCCGATGACGTCGTCAGCGGAAAGAGCGCCGGTTGGGGACAGCTCGTCGCCGAGGCGAGTGGCTATGCCGAACAGCGCGACCTGTTGGTCTACGAGCCCTTTGTCGAGCTGGATGCCGGACGAACGCACAGCTGCGCGATCGATGCTGTCGGGCGCGCGTTCTGTTGGGGCGCGAATACCTACGGAGAAGTCGGCGGCGACGTCCAGGATTCTCTGGGTCGTCCCGTCCTCGTCTCCGAGATGCTTCGCTTCGATGACATCTCGGCCGGTAGCTTTCATTCCTGTGGCGTGACCGTCGACGACGAGCTTTACTGCTGGGGATCCAATCGCAACGGCAAGCTCGGCGACGGAACCGATGTGGACCGTTGGCACCCGGTTCGTGTCGCGGGCGACATCGCCTGGGAGGCGGTCACGACCGGCGTAGCGCATACCTGCGGCCTGTCCACGCGCGGCCTCGCGTATTGCTGGGGCAGTAACGAGGCCGGCGAGCGTCTCGGTACGGGGCGCATCGGGGACGCGTGGGAGCCGCAACTTGTCGCCGGAGGCCGGGGCTTTACGCAGGTTTCAGCCGGCCTCGACCACACGTGCGCGTTGGAGGTTGAAACTCAGCAGGCGTGGTGCTGGGGCAACAATGATCGCCTGCAGCTCGGCCTCGATGCGACTCGCACCCAGACCGACGATGGCCAGCAACTCAGCCGCGTGCCCCTGCTGGTCTCGAGCGATAAGCGATTCAAAGAGGTCCACGCCGCGCTCGCCCACTCATTTTCGTGTGGACGAACCGTCGAGGACGAGGTGCTCTGCTGGGGCAATAACCGCCGGGGAGCGCTGCTCGAAGGCGGCAGTGACTACCCGATGTCCGAGGAGCGCGATCCACTCGAGTCCTCGTTCCCACTGCCGATTCACGACGATGGAAGGGCGTATCAGGCGCTGGACCTGGGGGCGCACGCATGTGGCGTTCGAGATGGTGATATCTACTGCTGGACCGATGGCTTCCACACCGTCCAGGCCCACCCCTACTTGCCGCCACCGAAGCAATTCGGCGCCGAACAACTCGCCTCGCTGAGCAGCTTCGAGCACGTGGCGGCGGGCCAGAAATTCACCTGCGGCATCTCCGAGAAGGGCGAACTCTACTGCGCCGGCCCGGACTTCCGGCGCTTCGCCGAATCGCAGGGCTTCACCCCTTCGGCATCACGCCTGTACCGGCTTCTGCTTCCAGATCTCGCGGAATACCAGCGCTAGCGCAGGTCATAGGTTTTCGAGAGCGCCTCACGGCGCTCTCGAAGGTCATAGGTTGGTCTGGCAGCGTGGCCTCCGAGCCTCCAAGCCTCCGAGCCTCCAAGAACCTATGACCTGCGAGGCCACCGGCCGAGCAAACCTATGACCTGCCAGGCTACATCTCCTCCAATGTCTCCACGCCAATGAGTTCGAGGCCGGTGTCGAGCGTCCGCGCGACCGCCTTCGACAACAGCAGAAGTCCGTCGCGGCGCGCTCCGTCCAGGTCTTTGATGCGGTGATCCTGGTCGTTGTAGAGCGTGCTGAACGATTTGCAGAGCTTGAAGAGGTGCTCGGTGACCTTGCTCGGGTCGAGCTCGCGGGCTGCGCGCGAGCAGATGCTCGGCCATGTCTGCAGCTCGCGGACGATGCCCATCTCGAGGTCGGTTCCGAGGGCTGAAAGGGCTGCGTCGCGTGCCGCGTCGTCCAACTCCGGCCAGCCGCCGAGTTCTCGGCCAATCGACTGGATTCGCGCGTAGCTATACATGCAATACGGCCCGGTGCGGCCCTGAAAGTCGATGGACTTGGCGGGGTCGAAATTCACGGTGCTGCGCGGGTTGAAGTCCATGATGAAGTACTTGAGCGCGCCCATCCCGATGGCCTCGGAGCGCCTGGCGATTTCGTCCTCGTCCAGGTCGTCGTAGCGCTCGCGCACGGCGTCGCTGGCGAGCTCGATCATCTCGTCCATGAGCTGATCGGCGTCGACGACCTTGCCCTCGCGGCTCTTCATCTTGCCCTCGGGCAGCAACACCATGCCGTAGGAGAGGTGCTCGAGGCGCCCCTTCAGCTCGGGTCGAAGCAGCCCGAGGATCCCGAACAGCACCTGAAAGTGGTAGTCCTGCTCGTTGCCGACGACGTAGACCATCTCGTCCATGTCGTACTCGCGGAAGCGCTCGACCGCGGTGCCCAGATCCTGCGTCATGTAGACGCTCGTCCCGTCGCTGCGCAGCAGGATCTTCTCGCCGGGCATGTCGATTTGCTCGAGGTCGCAGGCGACCGCGCCGTCGTCGAGGCGGTGGAGGACGCCTTTTTCAAGGCCTTCTTCGACGATATCCTTGCCCAGTTTATACGTGTCGGACTCGTAGTAGACCTTGTCGAATTCGACGCCGAGCCGCTCGTAGGTCTCGTCGAAGCCGTCGAAGACCCACTGATTCATCGTCTCCCACAGCTCGACCACGTCTTCGTCGCCGGCCTCCCAGTCGCGCAGCATCTCGCGCGCCTCGGCCCCGAGTTCACTCTGTTCGTTGAAGTAGTCGTCGGAGTACTGGCCGAAGAATATCTCTCGGAGCTGCTCGTTGCTGAACTCCTCGGCGGTCTTCTCCTCGCGCTCGTCGCACCACTTCTGGAACAGCTTCTCGGCCTCGTCCGTTTGTTGCCACTGGGCGTACTCGTCGTTGAGCTCGACGTTGAAGAGCACGTAGTATTTGCCCACCAGGTGGTCGCCTTTCACCCCGGCGGACTCCGGCGTCTCTCCCTCGCCCCATTTTTTGTAGGCGAGCATGGACTTGCAGATGTGGATACCGCGGTCGTTGATGAGGTTGACGCGCGTGACCTCGTGGCCCGCGAAGTCCACGATGGTCGCGACAGACTGGCCGAGCAGGTCGTTTCGCACGTGGCCCAGGTGCTGGGGCTTATTCGTATTCGGTGCCGAATATTCGAACATCCAGTGGCGCTGCTCGTCGGTCGTCTCCGCACCAAACGCGTCGGTGTCGAGCGCCTCGGAGACCACGAGCCGCGCGAGCTTCGCGCGATCGAACGTCACGTTGACGTAGGGGCCGACCGGGTCGACGCTCTCGATGATATCGCTGTCTTCGAGGAGTCGTTCGACCACCTCGGCGACGTCGGCCGCGATCTTCGGCGGCGCGTTGCGAAGCTCGCGCGCGAGCACGAAGCACGGGAATCCCCGGTCGCCCATATCCGGGTTCGGCGGCGTCTCGATGCTGATCTCGGCGGCTACGTCTTCAGGCACGTCGAGTTCGGCGAGTGCCTCGTCTTTGAGCTGCTCGAGGCGGGTGTCGATATCTTCGATTTTCATAGGTCGGCTCGTCTTGCGCTTCGGGCGATTGTCGCGGCGCTGGGACCATAGTTTTGCCTCTCGTCGATGGCAAGGCGTACGGTCGGGTTTGAAGGGTGAGCGCAAAGTCACCCAGGGCTCCGTTGCCAAAACTCGTCGTGCGGCCATCTTTTCAGCACATGTCAGTGCGAGCGATTCTTCGACCGCCAACCGAAGGCGGTCTACAACTCCATGGGTTTCCGTGCAGATTACATTCGACAATACCTACACCGACCTTCCGGACCGCTTTTTTGCCCGCTGTGAGCCCGCATCGGTTCCCGACCCGCGGACCATCCGCGTCAACGAGGCGCTCGCCGAACAGCTCGGCTTTGATGCGGAATGGTTGGAATCCGAGCAGGGCGCCGAATTTGCGGTCGGAAACCGCATCCTGGAGGGCTCCGAGCCGATCGCGATGGCCTACGCCGGCCACCAGTTCGGCAACTTCGTCTCGCAGCTCGGCGACGGGCGCGCGTTGCTGCTCGGAGAAGTGCTCGATGAAGACGGCGAGCGCTTCGACATCCAGCTCAAGGGCTCGGGGCGCACGCCGTTTTCGCGCCGCGGGGATGGGCGCGCGCCGCTCGGCCCTGTGCTGCGAGAATATATCGTCAGCGAGGCGATGTACGCGCTGGGCATTCCGACGACGCGCTCGCTCGTGGCTGCGTCCAGCGGCGGCCGCGTGCGCCGCGAGACGATCCTGCCCGGCGGGGTGCTGGTCCGCGTCGCCCGAAGCCACGTGCGCGTCGGGACGTTCGAATACTTCGCCGCGCGCGAGGACAGAGACGCGCTCCAAACACTCATGGCCTACGTCGTCGACCGACACTTTCCCGACGTCGACCCCGAGTCTCCCGTCGAGCTCCTCGACGCGGTGGCGAAGCGGCAGGCGAGCCTGGTCGCGCAATGGCAGCTCGTCGGGTTCATCCACGGCGTGATGAATACCGACAATATGCTGCTCAGCGGCGAGACGATCGACTACGGTCCGTGCGCGTTCATGAACGCGTTCGATCCGGAGACGGTCTACAGCTCGATCGATCGGCGCGGCCGCTACGCGTACCGAAACCAGCCGGGTATCGCCCAGTGGAACCTGTCTCGCCTCGCCGAGGCCTTGCTGGTGGTCGTCGATGGCGACGAGGCGGTGGTCGCGGAGGCCCAGGACGTCATCGACGCGTTTCCGGACCGGCTGCGCGATGCGTACGCCGACGGCATGGCCGCGAAATTAGGGCTGGATGGGTTCGACGAAGATAGCTGGGAGCTCGCGACCGATCTCCTGGCGCTCATGCACGAGAATGGGACGGATTTCACGCTCGCCTTTCGTCGCCTGTCCGAGCTCGCCGACCCCGGTCGCAGCCAGGGGCGCTCGGTCGGAGAGGTTTTTTCCTTCCCGGAGGCATTCGACCCGTGGCTCGATCGGTGGAGAGCGCGGCTACGAGCCTCGCAGCGCTCCTCGGAGGACATCGCGACGGGTATGCGCACGGTCAACCCGGTCGTCATCCCGCGAAACCATCACGTCGCCGCGGTGCTCGAGGCCGCGGTCGAGCGGTCTGACTTCGAGCCGTTTCACACGCTCGTGGATGCCGTCACACGGCCGTTCGAGTTTCCCAAGCAGCGCGAAGAGCTGGTCGAGCCGCCCGCACCCGACGAGGAAATAGCCGCGACATTTTGCGGAACGTGAAATCGCCTTGCATCTCCACGTTTCGAGTTTCTCTGTGGTTTGCTACATTCGAGGCAGGCTTAGTCCTGCAACAACCAGTGGCCTCCGATGACCGCTCACCCGTTCGATCGACAGGCGCAGCCGTGACGGGCGGGCATTAGACGATTTTCACCATGCCTCAGAGACATTTCTCGGTCATAATTAACCCCGACGCGTGGGACGCGTCGCTCGAGGAGCTAGCTCGCGCGGTCGCACCGATGACCAGCGTTCGCGCGCAGCAGCTCGTTCCGGTGCTGCGGCGGGGCGCGATGACCATCGATGCCGATCTGAGCCGTGAGGAGTCCAACCGACTCTTCGAGCGCTTGGCGTCGCTGGACGTCCCGGTGCGTATCGTCGACGGGGATGGTTCGGTCGTTCGGGAGTCCTCCGACGGCGCCGAGGAGCCCGAGACGCCCGACACATCCGCCGAGCAGCAAACGGGCGACGCGCGGGAAGACCTCGTGCCCGAGCTCGACGAACCGGAAGAGGAACTCACCGAACCCGAGGGCGGCTGGGAGGCGTTCCTCGGCGATGTCGACGTCGAGGATATCGAAGTCGCCGAGCCAGAGGCGCCCGAGTCAGCGGCGCCCGAGCCAAAAGAGCGGCGTTCGAGCACGATGTTGGGGGCGCCAGGTTCCGCGAGCGCCGCGCCCGACAAACCGGCTCCGACGTTCGAGCTTCCGTCGCCCTCGGACGCTCAACAATTCGGGGCCGAGCCGTCGAGCGCCACGTCGTCGAAAGCCACGTCGTCGAAAGAGGCGGCGTCGGCGGGCGCGGGCGACGAGGAGCGCTCACCGCCGCCGCAGATCCCTTCGCGTGGCGTGGACGGGGAGCCGACAGCGCGTGCAGCCCCCTCCAAGCCGCGGCGAGCGCCTTCGGCCGAGATGCCGAGGGCCGAGCGCGAGGTCGCCGAGCAGGGCTTCGACGCGAGCCGGATGAATGCCGCGCTCGACAGCGACAGCGAGCGCCCGCCGTTCGAGCCCGAGGGCTTCGACGACCGAAACGAGCACATCCCCGCGCTCGCCGCCGCGCTGAGCTTTATCGCCCCGGGCGCCGGACAGACGTACAACGGGCAGCCGGACAAATCGTGGGAATTCGGCATTCGCTTCGCGCTGTTGGTGCCGTGGTACAAGAGCGTTCGACAAGCATGGGAGCGCGCCGAGAAGATTCGCACCTACTACGCGCCTTGGCCCGTGGAAGGTTCGTTGATTCGAGCGCTCAAGTACGCCGCGTCCTGGTGGATTATCGTCGGCGGCGCGGTCGCACTGCTGGGCTTTGGTGGCTACGCCAGCTATCATGCGCTGACGCGACCCGAGCGGCCCGAGATCACCGACGCGGACATCCAGAGTGCTCACGACGAGGCTCGACGTCAGATCAGAATGGCGAGGATCAGCGGCCTCGACGGTGTCTCGAGCTACCTCGACGAACGCGACGCGGCTGGCCAGCGCTTCACGATGTCCGAAGAAGAGCGGGTCGAGCGTCTCTTTCGGCGCGGTTATCAATCGTGTGAGTCACGTCAATACGGTACCTGTGAAGCGGTGATGAAGCGCGTCTCGAGCCTGAGCCCGAAATACCGGCGTGAGGCCTACAAGCTCCAGGCCTGGGCGAGTATGCAACGCGCGCCCGATTCGAAGGACCAACCGATGCCGACCGTCGAGATCGATTCGCTCGAGACGTTCGAGACCCGTGAGATGAATCCAGACGAGGCCAGTCCCGAGGACCCGGGTAGCGCACAGGACGTGCCCTCCGAGGCCCAGGGACAACCCCCGGCCGTGGACGCTCCCGATTTGGATACCCCCGACGACTCGGAGGACCCCCTATGAGGCTCGATTTGCGCGTGAATCTCGACGATGACGTTCGCGAATATTCGTTTTCTCGTCGTCGTATCTCCGTGGGGCACGGGCCATTTAACGATATCGTGGTCGATCGCGAGTCTCTGGGCCTGGTATTTGGCGCGTTCGAGACATCCGAGGATGGGGAGGTCGACGCACCTCGGTTTGTGCGCGGTTCGGGGGGGCCCAGAACCCGCCTGCTCCGCGATGACGCGTGTGTCGAACAGGCCGAGGGCGAAAGTCATATCGATTGGCACGTCCAGGTCGGTGATCGCGTGGTCGTCGGCGGCGACGAACCGGTCGAGATCTCGGTGCTCGCGATCGACCGCGACGAACACGCGCCCTGGTTCTCGGTCCCGCTTCCAGATGCGACGCTCGACGGTCTCGAGCCCGACACCGTTCGCTTCGTCGCCGAGGCGTCTCGCCGTATCGCTGCCACTGGTGGCCTGGAGCCGGTGCTCGAGTCGATCGCGCTGCTGGTCGCCCTGCGTACGGACGAACTTGCGCATCACCTCGAATTTTCGGTGCCCGTCGAGCTCGATCCATGGCGCTCGAACCAGTTCGGCCTGCGAAAGCTGAGGTTGATCGACGACGATGGTGACCAGACTGTGCGCGGGCAGTTCTTCGAGGATCGCCGCGCCCTCCCGCCCCTCGCCGATCACGCATCAGAGTCGCTCGATGCGTTGCGCGAGCTCGACGTCGCGGTCTACGACCGCCCGACCGAGTCGACGACGAATATCTACGTACCCGTGGAGGCCTCGGGCAGGCTGGGCGCGGTGCTGGACATGAGCTTCGACGCCGCACTCGCGGAGGACGAGGTCGCCGACATCGTCGCGTCCTGTTCTCTTCTGACCTCGCAGGCATCTCAGGCCGTCCGGGAAGTGCGCCTGGTTCGCCAGCGCGTCGACCTGACAGAGGAGAATCGGTACTTCCGCGAACGCCAGCGGCGCCACTACCTCTTCAAGGATCTCATCGCCGAGAGCGATGCGATGCGCGATGTCTACGATGAAGTTCATTCGCTGGTCGAACAGGCGGGCCCCGTCCTGATTCTGGGCGAGGCCGGAACCGGCAAGTCGCTCATAGCCCGTGCCCTGCACCACCTGAGCGATCGGCGTGACGGCATGCTCACCAGTTTGAACTGCGGTGAAGTCGACGGTGAGCTCCTGGACGTGGAGCTCTTCGGGTGCGTCGCCAGCGATCTGGCCGGAGACGTCGCGGCGCGCAAGGGCATCTTCGAGCTCGCCTCGAACGGGACGGTCTTTTTGGAGGAGATCGAGCAGCTCTCGTTGCTCTTGCAGGGCAAGGTCCTCCGAATGTTACGCGAGCACGAGGTGCGTCGTATCGGTGATGCGGTGGCTCGGCGCGTCGAGACACGACTGATCGCCAGCTCGCATCGCGACCTCTGCAAACTCGTGGAAGCCGGCAAGTTTCGCCGCGACCTGTGGATGGCACTGAAAGGACAGTCGCTCCGCGTGCCCGCGCTCCGCGAGCGCACCCGGGACATCCTTCCGTTGGCCCGCACATTCCTCAAGCAGTTCGCCCGAAGGTACGGGCGAGGCTGCAACACGCTCGGCGATGAGGTCGAGCAGATGTTGCTCGATCATCCGTGGCACGGAAATATCCGGGAGCTACAGACTGTCGTCGAGGCCGCGACCCTGAATTGCGGTGCGGCGACGAAGTTAGCGCCCGACCACTTTATGCTCTGACTCGCCCGTCGCTCAGTCCTTGCTGATCTGGGCGAGCATGTCCTCGACCGCCTGGAGATGCTCGTCCGTATTTTGAAGACCTGCCTGCAGCGCCGCGGTGATCTGGAGCGAGGTCTCGATATCTCGATCGACCGTCCGATAGAGCGCGGCCTTCGCCGACTTGACGGCCTTGGGCGGCAAGGAGGCGATTTGCTCGGCTTGTTCTCGGGCCGTGTCCACGACGGCGTCGGGCTCGACGACTCGGTTGACCAACCCCATCTCCAGTGCTTCCTCTGCGTCGATAATCTTGGCGGTGAGAATCATCTCGACAGCCTTCGAGAACCCGACGACGCGCCGCAGCAGGTATGCCCCACCGTCGCCGGGAATCAGTCCGACTTTGGCGAACGTCGATCCGAACTTGGCCGCATTGCTCGCCACCCGAATGTCGCACATCAGGGCGAGGTCGAGTCCGGCACCGATCGCGTGGCCGTTGATGGCCGCGATGACCGGCTTCTCGAACGCGTCGAAGCGTCGGGGGACTGCCTGGAGGCCTCGCTGATAATTCTCCCTCAACTCGACGGGGTCGCCCGCGAACATCCCCTGCTTGTCGCGCATCGCCTTGAGGTCACCGCCGGCCGAGAATGCTGGACCGGCCCCGGTGACGATCACCGCGCGTACGTCCGTGTCCGTGGCGGCGTCGTCGAGCGCTGCGATCAACTCCTCGACCATCGCCGAGCTGTAGGCGTTCCGCGCCTCGGGGCGATTCAGCGTGATCGTCGCGATAGCACCGTCTTTGTCATAGAGTGCGTCTGCCATGGTCAGTCTCCGAATGAGCTGTGAGCCTTGGGGTGAATCGAGCGTGGCTTGTTGCCAAGCTGACCGCTGACTAGCTTCAAGTCAACGCCCGAGCCACCTGGAGTCGAGCAGTATCGAGGCACCGATGAAAACATGTGTGATCTTCAACCCGAAAGCCGGGTCCGCCAAGCGCAATCAGGCCCTCCGCGAGAGCCTCGAGGCCATGCAGATCTATGACCTGCGGGTGACAGAATACCCCGGCCACGCCGGCGAGATCGCCACGGAGGTCGCGAGCGAGGGCTGTGCAGAGTTTGTGATCGCCGGCGGCGATGGCACGGTCAACGAGGCGTTGAACGGGCTCGGAGAGAACCTCGGCACCGTCACGCTCGCGATCTTGCCCCTGGGAACGGGGAACGATTCGGCACGAACGCTGGGTATGCCAAATGACCCGCACGAGGCACTCGAGTTGCTGCGAGGCGGCCTTCCAAGCCGAACCGTCGATCTCGTTCAGATCACCAGCGGTGATGAGCAACGCCTTCTGCTCAATCATGTCAATGCAGGGTATTCGCACCTCGTCACGGAGGACGTCACCCCCGAGACTAAGCAACGGCTCGGTCCACTCGCCTACGTCAAGAGCCTGGCGGGCCCGTTGCAGGATATGGAGTCCTATGAGACGCATATCGAGTGGGACGACGGCTCCATCGACGTGGTTGACGCCCTGAATATCGTGGTGGCGAATGGACGTACGATTGCGGGAGGCTTTACGGTCGCGCCGGCGTCCAGCATGGAGGACGAAACGATGCGGGTGCTCATCTTGCGCGTCGGTAGCCTCGCCGCAATCGCTGGGGCGGCGGCACGACTGCTGGTCGGACAGCACTTCGACAGTGATCTGGTGATCGCGAGGAGGGCGCGAGCGTTGAGAGTCGAATCTCAGCCCCCGATGACCTTTTCTGTCGACGGAGAGACGTTTGCAGAGGGAGATGCGACGATCGAGGTGTGCCCCGGCGCGCTCGATGTGCTCGTAGGTCCGGACTATGTCCGCGAGCCGCTGGAAGAGGAGCTATCGCGGCCGTTCGGCGGCGGCGACGACGATGAATCGTCATGAATCATCATGCGTCGTCGAGGAGCAGGGTGCGGTAGTCGTCTTCCAGCGCAGACCAGGACAGATCCTCCACGGACGGCGCACGCTCGGCTCGACGTGTGTTCAGGTGCGCCGCAAAATCGGAGAGGCTCGCGGCTAACGCCGCAGATTCGCGCGCCGCGTCTTTCGGAAACGATGCGTAGCGACTGGAGTCCGGGAATAGTTCCCGATACGCCAGTCGGTCCGGAACGATCGGATGACATCCCAGCGCGACGGCCTCAAGCGTCGCGAGTCCTTGAAAATCGTGGAGTGCACTCGAGACGACCACATCGGCGCGCGCCAGGCGCGTCCGGTAGTCAGCGAGCGAGTCGACGAAACCCCACTGATCGATGGAATCATCCAGGTCGAGCTTGGCCTGCTGAAAACACGCCGGCTGGTTGCGAAACTGCTTGCCCAGCACGTCGACGCGAAACTCGATGCCTCGGTCGGTGAGCATCCTCAACGCATTGAAGAACCGCTCGGGGGCCTTGTCGTACTCCCAGCGGTGATTCCAGACGATACGCATTGGACCCGCGCGCACGGGCCTGTCGACGCCGAATAGCTCGTCTTCGAGTGGAACCGGAAGCACGCGGGCTCTCTCGGCGACCCGCGACGCGATGCCCGGCGGGACTTCGTCGGGCATCATATCGAGAACTTCGTCGGTCCCCTCCAGGAACGTTGCGAGGTTGTAGGCGGAGTTGAACGCGACACGGTCGGCGGCGAGCGCCGTGTAGAGGTTGAGGACCTCGGGGTTTACATCGTCGCGCTGATGCGCGCTTCGCGGGTACGCGAATTGATTCTCGTGGAAATATGCGACGAGCGTCGCGCGGGCCAGCGCTGGCACGAATCCGACCAGAGCCGAAAGATCGGTCATCGAAGTCGCGACCACGATCTCGAAGTCTTGCTCGAGAATGTCGCGCTTCGAGAACGCCCACGACAGGCTGTTGCCTCGAATGCGCCAGCGAAAGTGGCGCGGCGGAAGCGTGAGTACCGTCCAATCGACATCGTCGAGGCGACGCTCGAGACCACGGCGCCAGCGACGATGACTGCCTGCATCATAGGCCGATAGCAGTAGACCGCGCGTCACTCTTCCTCGTCGGCTTGGGTCTCGTCCTCCTCGGCGGGGGACTCGTCGGACGCATCGTTGACGTCCTCTTGTGCGTCGCCCGATCCGTCGTCTGACTCGACCTTCTCGGTGGCGGCGGCGTCTTCTGAATCGCCGTCTTCATCGGCATCGGCGGCATCCTCGGCCGACTCCTCCTCGCTCACGCTCTCGTCGGGCGATTCTTCGGCCGGGGCGTCTGCCTCGGTCGGCTCGTCTTCGCCGGGTTCGTCCTCGCGGGGCTCCGACTCCTCGGTTTCGGCATCGTCATCGGGCGCTTCGGCTCTCTCAGGCTCTTCACCCGGGATGCTGGTCGAGTAGTTGACCAACGCCTCGCGATCGGCCGAACGGGCGGCGCTACCCGCTTCTTTGGCGACCTTACGACCGTTCGGTGGTTCCTCGCCGTCCGAGGTCTGCGGCGCTGCGCAGGCGGATAGCATCGCAGTCAGTAAGCCGAGTGCGGCCAGGGTAATCACATATTTCATTGAATGACTCCAGACAGTCGAGACTTCTGAGCTACGAGTATGCCGACACCCCCACGAAATGCAATGTAACCCCGGGCCGACCGCCCATAAAAAAACACCGACAGCCATCCAGGCCATCGGTGCTCTCTCATTGCAGCGCGCGGCCACCTGCGGGGCAGGCGGCCGGCCGGTTTCTTAGTTCGCCTCAGCTTTACAGACGCGGCGAGTAATACTCGACCACGAGCTGCTCGTCGACCTGGATGGGCACATCTTCACGCTTTGGAAGCTGCTTCATCTCACCGGTCTTGCTCTTGGCTTCGAAGTCCAGGTAGCTCGGGCGACGAAGTGTCGGAGCTGCCAGCGATTCTTCGACCGTGGCCATGTCGCGGCTCTTCTCTCGCAGCGAGATCTGAGAGCCGGGCTGGACGCGATAGCTCGGACGGTCGACTTTACTGCCGTCGACCTGGATGTGTCCGTGGACGACCATCTGACGGGCGGCCGGGATCGTGGGCGCCAGTCCCATTCGAAAGACTACGTTGTCCAGGCGCTGCTCGAGCAGTCGCAGCAGGACGAGGCCTGCCGGATCACGCGAGCGCTGCGCTTCCTTGAACAGATTACGGAGCTGGGACTCACCGAGCCCGTAATTGTAGCGCAGCTTCTGCTTTGCGTAGAGCTGCTTCTTGAACTCGCTGAAACGCTGTCGGCCTTGCCCATGCTCTCCGGGCGGGTACGGACGGCGGTCTGCGATTTTACGCGTCAGGCCGGGCAGGTCCGTGCCGAGCCGACGGACGATTCTGAGTCGAGGACCCGTGTAACGTGCCATGTGTTTCGTCTCGAAAAGTGAAAACGTCGAATCTCGAAGCCCCTTCGCGGCGGTGGAAAGGGCACAATCAATCTCATTCAAGCTTGCTCCCGCTCGGGCCGCGGCCCGGACACATGTTCGATACACACGCATACGGTTACGCCTCCTGAGCTGGAGGGCGACTATTCTCCATATCACGCGAGCTTTTGCAAGTGCCCTCGATGAATTCGCATCCGAGAGCGGGGTTTTGCTCACTGAATGAACATCGCATCGCCCAGATGCGCGATGTCTTCGATCTCGAGAATACCGTCGATATCGGCCTCGAGAGCGGCGCGAAGGGCGCATATGGCGACGATCTCTCGTCGAAGGGGCTGTCGATCCCGGAGCCATTCTTCCGGGTGGGGCGTATCGGCGATCAGATCGACCATCGCGCCTCGCGCGATCGATTCCGGGCGATTGCCGCCTGAATCGCCGCTAGAATCGCCGCCAGAGATAAGGGAAGGGCGCAAAATCGAGCTCGAATACGCGCGGCGGTCGAATATCGCTTCTGCGCGTCGCCGATCTTCTCGACGAGACGCCGAAACCCCCGGAGGTGCGCTGGCGCACGAGATGTATACAACGGCGTCGCATCCGGCGTCCTCCGCATGCTCTGCGATCAACCGTGCCGGACGCGCCGTCGCGTCCTCTCGCACATCGGACGAGTCGGCGGCTGCTTCCCCGATGCAATCGATGATCGCCTCGGTACCCTCGAGCAGGTGCGACCAGGTGTCCGGTTCGAGGACGTCGGCTTCGATCCAGTCGACACCCTGGACCCATCGCTCCTCCGAACCGGGACGACCGTGCCTGCTGACGCTGATTATTCGATGGCCCATCGAACGCGAGATGCGACAGATCTCACGACCGAGAAAGCCACTTCCGCCAAAGACGATGATTTTCGGTCGAATCGCAGTCATGGTTTTGGGTGTTTACGATCAAAAGAAAGGCGTGTCAGTTTGACCCGTGCATCTGTATTCGGCACACTACATCACACGTCTCGACGCTGTATACACAGCGAGGCCGAATCGGCCTCGAACTGAGCATGACGAACGGTGGTCTGTTGTAGTTCACGACGCTTCTGCGCCGTGATGGGACATATACCATGGCGAAGTACATTCCAGTTGGAGAACCTTCCAACGATTCAGAGCGGCGTGGGATTCGTGAGCTT
This sequence comes from Myxococcota bacterium, assembly GCA_051747295.1. Lineage (GTDB taxonomy): Bacteria > Myxococcota_A > Bradymonadia > Bradymonadales > Bradymonadaceae > JBNJFZ01. Next base: position 17,522 of record JBNJFZ010000007.1, on the reverse strand, counting down.
CGCGATCATTTGCCCGACCACTACGTCGTCATTGGAAACTTCGACCTCAACCTGCCTCGCCGCCGGAATACACTTGAGTTCGATGCCGTGGTCGTCGGCGAGTGGGGCCTGCACGCCGTCGAGATCAAGGGGTGGACCGGGCCGATCCGTGGCGACCAGCGCACCTGGGAGCTCGAATGGGGCCGAGTCCAGAATCCATTCCAGCTCAACGAGAAGAAGGCCAAGGCGCTTCGTGACCTGCTGGTCCAGCATCTGGATTACTTGCCCGGGGATGTCTTCTGTCAATCGGTGGTGTTCCTTCCTCGCGAAGGTGTTCGCTATGAGGTCGACGACGGCAATGCCGAGCGGCTCCTCGTGTCCGGTCAGGTCCACGACTTCTTCGTCGACGAAGAGCGAGTGTATGCAAAAGGACCCGGAGCGCTGCTCGACGAGGGACTCCGCCAGCAGGTCGTCGACACCATCATTCCGCTCGCCGATCCCGCTCCGGGATTGCCGAGGGTCGAGTCCTACGAAATCCAGGGCGAGTTAGACCGTCGAGATGTGCCGTATCGGGAGTTCGTCGGGGAACACAAGTTTCTGAAGAACCGTCGCAAGGTCCGCCTCAAGCGCTACGAGATCGATCCATTGCTCTCCGACGCGCAGCGCGACAAAGAGTTCAACAAGGTCCTGCGCGATATGGAGGCGCTCGAGAGCCTGGAAGACAATCCTTACGTCGCTCGTGCGCACGAGATGCTCCTGGACAGAGAAGACGAGCAGATCTTCTACCTCGTCAGCGAATGGGTCGGGCCGCGTACCTTGCGCGACTTTATCTCCGAGCTCGAGGGGCCGCTGATGCCCGGCGATGCCATGTACCATCGCGCATTGGAGCTCGCGCTGCATCTGCTTCGCGCCGTGCGCTTCATGCACGATCGCTCGATCGTCCACCGCAACCTGCACCCGCGCGTGGTCTATTTGACCGAAGACCAGCAGAGTGTGCCGCTGAAGATCGCGGACTTCGACTACGCGCGGGTCGCAGATCTCCAGTCGATCGCCGGCGACGTCAGCGATATCGGGACCGAGGGCTACGCAGCTCCAGAGCTGTGGAGCAATGATGACTACGACCACTGTGTCGACATGTTCTCCGTGGGCGCGATGATCTTCGAGATGTTCGCCGGAGGCCCACTCTTCGAGTCGATCGACCAGATGCTCGACATGGAGGGTATCTGGCAGAGAAAGCGCTCGATGCTCTGTGACGACGACTTGCGCGAGATGGTCGCCGGGCTCATCGATCGCACGCCCGACAGGCGAAAGTGCACGTTCGAGCGGGCGATCTCTGATTTTCAAGACCGCCTCCAGCCCTGAGCCCCCTGGATCGCCGACCCACCTCGGTCTCGAGGGCTTCTCGGGGCGATCGTGAACCAGGCTGAGCTTCTGATTTTATACCATTTGACACCCCGGGTGCGAGTACGTATGGTTAGTCGCCTTAAACTGGGCACTGCGTAGAGTCGCACGGTGATTCAACGCCAGCTGTGACCATGTCGCACTAGAGATTGAATGACAGCACATACAGCGATCGAGTTGTCAGACAGGACTCGGCCGCGACCGAGAGTGGACGGACCTGCCGGGAGGCTTGCCAATACGTCAACATTATGTTGATAAGGAGGCGCGCTTTCATCGGTCGGGGTCGTCTATGTGTATTGTCGACGACATCGGAAGGTTGCTCCCAGAGGTTGTCGCCCTGGAAGTTCCTCATTCGGCCCTCGCAGCGCTCGAGACTTCGAAGTGATTCAAGAACGGTTACCGTTTGCCAATGGCTTTCATGCGCGTAGGGATTCCGATACATCCATTTCGCGCCCCGTGCGGGGGCGTCCGCTCCCGCGTCCACGGCCAGACAACCTTCGTATCACCCCCGGCGGGCACCCCGGCGTGCCCGGCCTGACGATTTTTTGTGACATTTTTTAGCGATTGCAGCGCAATTGACACGCACCGCTTCCGAACGGGCGTCAACCCCGTCGAAGTGACGCCGCCTGCGAATGGCATCCGAAGCATTTTCGAGGAGAGATGATGGCTCAGCCTATCAAGGAAAATTTCCGAGTTCGCAAGGACTTCGGAGACATCAAGAAGATCGTCGAGATCCCCAACCTCATCGATGTGCAGCGCCGCTCGTACGACGAGTTCCTGCAGATGGGGATGGATCCAGACGAGCGCAGGGAGATGGGCCTCAAGGCCGTCTTCAACTCCGTCTTCCCGATCAAGGACTTCAACGAGACGTCGACGCTCGAGTTTGTCAGCTATTCGCTGGGCAAGCCCAAGTACGACATCCAGGAGTGTACTGCACGGGGCATGACGTACTCGGCCCCGGTCAAGGTCGTGATTCGACTGGTCGTCTGGGACGTCGATGAAGATACCGAGACGCGTACGATTCGTGACGTCAAAGAGAAGGAGGTCTTCTTCGGCGACATCCCGCTGATGACCGAAAAAGGTACCTTCATCATCAACGGCACCGAGCGTGTCATCGTCAGCCAACTCCACCGCTCGCCGGGCAGCTTCTTCGACCACGACGGTGGTAAGAAGCACTCCTCGGGCAAGCTCCTCTATTCTGCGCGCGTGATTCCGTATCGCGGGTCGTGGTTGGACCTGGAGTTCGGCTCGAAGGACATCCTCCACGTACGCATCGACCGCAAGCGCAAGATGCCCGTGACGGTCCTGCTGCGCGCCCTCGGGTACTCCGAGGAAGAGCTGCTGGACTATTATTACGATACCGAGACGATTTACTTCGAGGACGGCCAGTACTTCAAAGACGTCAACCTGGACGTCCTTCGCGGCCAGGAAGCCAGCGTCGAGGTCACCGACGACGATGGAAACGTCATCGTCAAGGCCGGCAAGAAGTTCACGCGCTCGGCCATTCGGAAGCTCGCGAAGGCCGAGATCACGCGTGTGCCCATCGCGTTCACCGAAGTGACCGGCAAGGTCGCCGCCGAAGATGTCTTCGATATGGAGACCGGCGAGGTGCTCGTCGAGGTCAACGAGGAGCTCACCGAGCAATCCGTCAAGGACCTCGAGGCGCGCGGCATCAAGAAGATCAACGTCCTGTTCATCGACAACGTCAATGCAGGCCCGTACCTGCGCGACACGCTCGAGACGGACTCGACAGTGAGCCCGGAAGAAGCCATCCTCGAGATCTATCAGAGGTTGCGCCCGGGGGATCCGCCCACCCAGGAGCAGGCACAGAACCTGTTCGACAACCTGTTCTTCAACCCCGAGCGATACGATCTCTCGAAGGTGGGTCGCCTCAAGCTCAACTACAAATTCCACCGCGATATCGTCGAGCCGCTCGAAGAGCGTGAGCGCCAGCTCGAAGCGAAGCTCGACGAAGCCGACGAGGGCGACCGCGAGGAGATCGAAGCGCAACTCGAAGATGTCCGCGAGGAGCTCGACCCGTGGCGCATACAGACGCTGCGCGAAGAAGATATCCTGGAGGCCGTTCGCTACCTGATCGACCTTCGAAATGGCGAGGGCTCCATCGACGATATCGACCACCTCGGCAATCGCCGAGTTCGAACGGTCGGCGAGTTGCTCGAGAACCAGTATCGTATCGGTCTGGTTCGCATGGAGCGAGGTATCAAAGAGCGGATGAGCATGTCTCAGGAGATCGAGACGCTCATGCCCGATGACCTCATCAACGCCAAGCCGGTCAGCGCGGTTATTAAGGAGTACTTCGGCAGCAGCCAGCTGTCGCAGTTCATGGACCAGACCAACCCCCTCTCGGAGGTCACCCACAAACGACGCCTGTCGGCGCTCGGGCCGGGTGGTCTGACACGAGACCGCGCAGGATTCGAAGTCCGCGACGTCCACGTCACTCACTACGGACGTATCTGTCCGATCGAGACGCCTGAGGGACCGAATATCGGTCTGATCGTGTCGCTGTCGACATACGGTCGTATCAACGACTACGGCTTCATCGAGACGCCGTATCGTCGCGTCGAAGACGGCAAGGCGACCACCGACGTGCGCTACTACTCGGCGCTCGAGGAAGAGAAGCACATCATCGCCCAGGCCAACGCCGAACTCGGTGACGATGGCGAATTCCTCTCCGAGTCCGTGGCCGCACGAGACCAGGGCGAGGCGACACTCGTCGAGCCCGATAAAGTCACGCTGATGGACGTCAGCCCGAACCAACTCGTCAGTATCGGGGCCGGATTGATTCCGTTCCTCGAGAACGATGACGCCAACCGCGCCCTGATGGGCTCGAATATGCAGCGTCAGGCGGTTCCGCTGCTGCGCTCCGACGCTCCGTTCGTCGGAACCGGCATCGAGTACAACGTCGCCCGCGACTCGGGGATCACCGTCGTCGCCGACCACGATGGTGTGGTCGAGAGCGTGGACGCTCAACGCATCGTCGTGCGTCCGGATGCCACCGAAGACGAGTTGTTCGTCAAGCCTGACATCTACACGCTCGACAAATTCATGCGCTCCAACCAGGGCAGTTGCTTCAACCAGAAGCCGATTGTCTCGGAGGGCGACCGGGTCGAAGCCGGCGAGATCATCGCCGACGGTCCGTCGACCGAGCGCGGCGAGCTGGCGGTGGGCCGCAACATGACCATCGCTTTCATGCCTTGGGGTGGATACAACTTCGAGGACTCCATTCTCATCAGTGAGCGCCTCGTCAAGGACGATACCTACACCTCGATTCACATCGAGGAGTTCGAGTGCACGGCTCGAGACACCAAGCTCGGCCAGGAAGAGATCACCCGCGATATTCCCAACGTGGGTGAAGACGCGCTCAAGGATCTCGACGACGCCGGTATCATCCGCGTCGGCGCCGAGGCGGGAGCCGGTGATATCCTGGTCGGTAAGATCACGCCGAAGGGTGAAACTCAGCTCTCCCCCGAGGAGAAGCTGCTTCGCGCCATCTTCGGTGAGAAGGCCGGTGACGTCCGCGACACCTCACTGCGGATGTCTCCGAGCGAACACGGGACCATCATCGGTGCCAAGGTCTTCTACCGACAGGGTGCCGAAAAAGACGCCCGTACTCAGGAGATCGAGGACGCCGAAGAGGCGAAGCTCCTCAAGGACCAAAACGACGAGATCCGCATCCTTCGAGACGCTGCGTATCGAAAGATGCGCGACATCCTCGGTGGCAAAGAAGTCGCTTCCGATCTGGTCGACGAATCGCGCAATGTGCTCATCGAAAAGGGCACGGAGCTCGACGAAGACGTCCTCAAAGATGTCCCGCGCCGCTATTGGACGGACATCGACGTCGACGAAGAAACGACGATGAAGCTCATGCAGATCCTGGGCGACGTCGAGGACCAGATTCTGGTCATCAGGATGAACTACGGTGAGAAGATCGAGAAGCTCCGCAAGGGCGATGATCTTCCCCCCGGCGTCATCAAGATGGTCAAGGTCTACGTAGCCGTGAAGCTCAAGATTCAGGTCGGTGACAAGCTCGCCGGCCGCCACGGAAACAAGGGCGTTATCAGCCGCATCCTCCCCGAGGAGGATATGCCGTATCTGGAAAACGGTACGCCAGTCGATATGTGCCTGAGTACGCTCGGCGTGCCCAGCCGCATGAATATCGGTCAGGTCCTGGAGACACACCTGGGATGGGCGGCCAAGGGCGTTGGCCTCAAAATCCAGTCGATGCTCGAGCAGATGCAGGAGCCGGAGTTTATCCGGGAGTACCTCAAGAAGGTATACGACGACGAGGACATGCTCGCGCTCATCGACGACCTCGATGACGACGGCGTCCTGGCGCTGGCAGACCGCGTCTCGTCGACCGGTGGTATTCATACCACGACCCCTGTCTTCGACGGTCCGCCCGAAAGTGAGATCAAGGAACTACTCGACCTCGCCGGCCTCAGTGAGACCGGCCAGGAGGTCCTCTTCGACGGTCGCACGGGTGAGGCCTTCGAAAACGATGTCACCGTCGGTGTGATGTACATCTTGAAGCTGCATCACCTCGTCGATGACAAGATTCACGCCCGGTCGATCGGACCGTACAGCCTCGTCACACAGCAGCCGCTGGGTGGTAAGGCTCAGTTCGGTGGACAGCGTCTCGGTGAGATGGAGGTCTGGGCCATCGAGGCCTACGGCGCCGCTCATACGCTGCAGGAATTCCTGACCGTCAAGTCGGACGACGTGCAGGGCCGAACGCGTATCTACGAGTCGATTGTCAAAGGAAACTTCGAGCTCGACCCGGGAATGCCCGAGAGCTTCAATGTCCTTATCAAGGAGCTTCACGCTCTGTGCTTGAACGTCGAACTACTTGAAGATGTTGCTTGAGACCGCGCGACGGTGGGCCGACGCGTCGCCGACGACGCGCCGGCCTGAAGCATCACTCTTCTGAGATATACAACCCGTAAGGGAGGCCGCTTTGAAAGACATCTTCAGCTTTTTTGAGAAGCCGAAGGATCCGCTGAGTTTCTCGGCGATCCGCATCGGTATCGCCAGCCCCGAACGCATTCGCGAGTGGAGTCACGGCGAGGTCAAAAAACCCGAGACGATCAACTACCGAACGTTCAAGCCCGAGCGAGACGGACTCTTCTGTGCGAAGATCTTCGGTCCGGTCAAGGACTACGAGTGCATCTGCGGCAAGTACAAGCGCATGAAGCACCGTGGCGTCGTCTGCGAGAAGTGCGGTGTCGAGGTCATTCAGTCCAAGGTTCGCCGCGAGCGTCTGGGTCATATCGACCTGGCGACGCCGGTCGCGCACATCTGGTTCCTCAAGAGCCTGCCGTCGCGCATCGGAAACCTGCTGGATATCTCGCTCAAGGACCTCGAGAAGGTCCTGTACTGCGTGGCGTATATCGTCACCGACCCGGGACTGACGCCGCTTCGCGAGGGGCAGGTGCTCTCCGAACAGAAGTATATGGAGTACCTGGACAACTACGGCGATAGCTTCGAGGCCCACATGGGCGCCGACGCTATCAAAGAGTTGCTCGAGCGCATGGACATCCCGCTCCAGGCGCAAGAACTCCGCGCGGAGATGAAGGAAGCGACGAGTAACTCCAAGCGCAAGCGTATCTCGAAGCGCCTCAAGATCGTCGAAGCCGTGCGCGACTCCGAGAATGCCACGGAGTGGCTGATCCTGGACGTCATCCCGGTGCTGCCACCGGACCTGCGTCCACTCGTACCGCTCGATGGCGGACGCTTCGCGACGTCGGATCTCAACGATCTGTATCGCCGCGTGATCAACCGAAACAACCGACTCAAGCGGCTCCTCGAGCTGCACGCCCCCGAGATCATTATCCGCAACGAGAAGCGGATGCTCCAGGAGGCGGTCGACGCGTTGTTTGATAACGGTCGCCGTGGAAAGACGATCACCGGGCCGAACAAGCGACCGCTCAAGTCGATGTCGGACATGATCAAGGGCAAGCAGGGCCGGTTTCGGCAAAACTTGCTCGGAAAGCGTGTCGACTACTCCGGTCGATCGGTCATCGTCGCCGGGCCAAGCCTCAAGCTCCACCAGTGCGGGCTTCCCAAGAAGATGGCCCTCGAGCTGTTCAAGCCCTTTATCTACAACAAGCTCGAAGAGAAGGGCTACGTCACCACCATCAAGTCTGCGAAGAAGATGGTGGAGCGTGAGACCGACGAGGTCTGGGATATCCTGGACGAGGTCATCAAGGAGCATCCGGTGCTCTTGAACCGAGCGCCGACACTCCACCGTCTGGGTATCCAGGCATTCGAGCCGGTCCTCGTCGAGGGCAAGGCGATTCACCTGCACCCGTTGGTCTGTGTCGCGTATAACGCCGACTTCGACGGCGATCAGATGGCGGTCCACGTACCGCTGTCGCTCGAAGCACAGGTCGAATCACGTGTCTTGCTTCTGAGCACGAACAACATTCTGTCGCCGGCAAATGGCGGCCCGATCATTCTGCCGACGCAGGACATCGTCCTGGGTTGCTACTGGATGACCGTCGAGCGCCCCTTCGCGAAGGGATGCTACCGAGAGGACGAAGACGGACGCCCCACTCAGGGCTGGTTCGCCAGCTTCAGTGAAGTCCGAATGGCTTACGACCACGGGGCCGTGCACCTTCAGGCGGGCATCAAGGTCCGAAACGAAGGCGAGATGGTCGATACGACCGTCGGACGTGTCCTCTTCTACGAGATCTGTCCGGACGAGATCTCCTTCGATGAGGTCAATATCGAGCTCGACAAGGGCGCGTTGGCCGAGATCATCGACGTCTCGTTCAAGCGGTCGGGTAATAAGGCCACGGTATTGTTCGCCGATGCCATCCGAACCATCGGTTACGATTACTCCACGCGTGCCGGTATCTCCATCGCGGTCAAAGACATGGAGATTCCCAAGCGTAAGTGGGAGATCGTCGGGGATGCCCGCGATGAGGTCAAAGAGATTCAAGACCAGTACACCGAAGGTCTCATCACCGACGGCGAGCGTTATAATAAGGTCGTTGATATCTGGGCGAACGCTACCGAAGAGGTGGCGACCGAGGGTATGGATGACATCGCTCAGCAGGATTTCGAAGACCCGAAGACCGGCGAGGTGATTCGCTCCAAGTCGTTCAACTCGATCTTCATCATGGCGGACTCCGGGGCACGTGGTTCCGCCCAGCAGATGCGTCAGCTCTCCGGTATGCGTGGCCTGATGGCCAAGCCGTCCGGTGAGATTATCGAGACGCCGATTACGGCGAACTTCCGAGAGGGACTGAGCGTCCTAGAGTACTTCATCTCGACACACGGTGCTCGTAAGGGTCTGGCGGATACCGCACTCAAGACCGCGAACTCCGGTTACCTCACCCGTCGATTGGTCGACGTCGCGAACGACTGCGTCGTCGTCGAATACGATTGTGGCACCCTCGACGGTATCACGATCACCCCGCTGTATGAGGGTGGTGAGGTCGTCGAGTCACTCAAAGACCGCATCCTCGGTCGAGTGGCCCTGGAGCCCATCTGGGACCAGGACGACGAGATGCTCGCAGAGGCGAACGCCCAGATCGGCGTGGACCTGGCCAACAAGGTCGAGGATGCAGGGCTCGAGACGGTCCGCATTCGTTCCACGCTGACCTGTCAGTCCCGCGACGGCGTCTGCGCCCTTTGCTACGGACGCGACCTGGCTCGCGGGCGTCTGGTCAACGTCGGTGAAGCCGTCGGTACCATCGCCGCTCAGTCGATTGGTGAGCCGGGTACCCAGCTCACGATGCGTACGTTCCACATCGGTGGTGTCGGCTCGCTTAGCGTCGAGCAGTCCTCGCACGAGGTACGTCACGGCGGTGAAGTTCGCCTCCACGACGTGAAATTCGTCGAGAAGCAGGAGGCGGGCCGAAAGGTCCTCATCGTCATGACGCGAAACGGCGAAGTCTCCATCCACGACGACAAAGGCCGTGAACGCGAGCGTTACCCGCTCGTCTACGGTGCGATGCTCTATTACGGGGAGGGCGACCAGATCGAATCTGGTGCGCTGCTCGCCGAGTGGGAGCCGTTCGCGACGCCGGTTCTGACCGATGAGCCCGGCATGATCGAGTTCGACGACGTCATCGAAGGCGTCACGATGGAGGAGCGTTTCGACGAGAACACCGGCCTTTCGCGTAAGGTCATTATCGAGAGCCGCGACTCGAGCGTTCGACCCCGTATCGTGACCAAAGATACCAAGGGAGAAAAGACGCTCTCGAGTCACTTCCTCCCGGTCGGTGCAGCGCTCTTCGTGGCCGAGGGCCAAAAAGTCGATGCCGGTACTGTTCTGGCGAAGATCCCTCGCGAAACCACCAAGAACAAGGACATCACCGGTGGTCTGCCGCGTGTCGCTGAGCTCTTCGAGGCTCGCACACCAAAAGAGCAGGCCCTTATCTCCGAGATTGAAGGCGTTGTCTCCTTCGGTCGAGAGACCAAGACCAAGCGTACGGTTGTCATTACGCCGGACGTCGGTGAGCCGAAGAAGTACTCGATCAATAAGGGTAAGCACATTACCGTGCTCGAGGGAGACCGTGTTCGCGCCGGAGAGGCGCTGATGGAGGGCTCAGAGAACCCGCACGACATCCTCGCGGTCAAAGGTCGTAAGGAGCTGTCGAAGTACCTCGTGGACGAGATTCAGGAGGTCTACCGCCTCCAGGGTGTCGGTATCAACGACAAGCACATCGAGATCGTCGTGCGCCAGATGTTGCGCAAGGTTCAGATCTCCGATGTCGGTGACACGGACTTCCTCGTCGACGAGCAGGTCGAGCGTACGAAGTTCCGGGACGTCAACGAGCGTGTCATGGGCAATGGCGGTCAGCCCGCTGTCGCTCAGGACCTCTTGCTCGGTATCACCAAGGCGTCGCTCTCGACCGAGAGCTTCATTTCGGCATCGAGTTTCCAGGAGACCACCAAGGTTCTCACGGAGGCGGCGCTCGCCAGCAAGATCGACCACCTGCGCGGACTCAAAGAGAACGTCATTATGGGACGTCTCATCCCCGCCGGAACCGGCGCGACGCAGTATCATAACCTGCGCCACCAGGTCGAAGAACCGGAAGAGATTCCGGAGCACCTGCAGAAGCGTTTCGGTACGCTGGACGAAGAAGTTGCCGCGGGTGAGTGATTTCCAAGCCTGACGAACGACTGAAACCCCGCGCTGGAGACAGCGCGGGGTTTCTGCTTTGTGCGCCCTGCGGGGTGCACAAGGAATGCACAATGAAAAAAGGCGCGACGGATATGAGCCGCCGCGCCTTCTTACTCAAAGTTGGACTTCGATTAGCCCATATTCTTCCACTTGAGGTCGACGTCTTCGCCGACCTCTTCTTTGAGGAAGTCGCGGAACTCATCTCGAATCTGGACTTCGACCTGGCGGATGCGCTCTTTCGAGACGTCCCAGTCTTCACCGAGGTCAGCCAGGGTCTTCTGGTCGTCAGCGATCATGCGCTCGTGCCAAATTGCGCGGCGACGATCGTCTTCTATACTCCTTCCGAATTTATCGATTGCTTCGGCGAAGCGCCCGGCGACCTGTCGGTCGGCAGCTTCATCTTCCGGGGAGACGACGTCGGCTTCCATGGTATCTCGGACCATCGAGCCCTCGCGTCCCGGCGCGGGTTGCTCGAGCGAGACGGCGCTGCTGTCGAGCTGGGCGCCGACGCGTGTGACCTCTTTTTCGTCGACGTCGAGATACTCGGCGACGCGCTCGGTCGTGGGCTCGAGGCCGCGGCGACGGAGGTGTCGGCGTGCCTTCTTGAGGTTGTAGAAGAGCTTGCGCCCCGCTCGGGTTCCTCCGATACGAACCGCACCGGTGTGATTCATGATGTGGTTCAGAATCATCGACCGGATCCAGTACTGCGCATAGGAGGTGAACTTGACTCCTTTTTCCGGGTCGAACTTCTGGACCGCCCGAGAGAGTCCCACGTTGCCCTCCTGGATGAGATCCAGCAGGTTGTTGGACATCTTGCGGTGGTACTCCTTGGCGAGCTTCACCACGAGCCGCAGGTTGGTGAGGATCAGCAGTCGGGCAGCTTCGAGATCTTCGTCCTTTTTGTACTGCCGCGCCAACTCGAGTTGCCGCTCGGCCGGGAGTGGCTCCAGCGAGTCGAGTTTTGCGAGGTAGTTGGTCAGTTGGGGAGCCTTGATGTTGCCGTCATGTTGAGACATGTCGTGTTCGAGATCCGATAGCTCGCGGACCACGACGCCGTCTTCGTCCGTCACCGTTCGGTTTACACCGGTTCGCTGCGGTTGGTTGTTGGCCATAATCGTCACTCCGTAATAGTCTCTAAAATTGTAGTTGCGCTCTTCACGAAATCCTCGCGTCGCCGATGATCGGCTCCGCTCGAGTCACCCTGCACAGTGCAGAAAAAACAGATTAGGAATCGCGTGAGACAACGCGTGGATTAATGTAATCCCGTGAACGCCCACGTCAAATGTCGGGTGCCGCGCTCACCCGAATTGTGGTGGTTCGACTGGACTCGAGATCGTGCGGAAACTCGGGTTTGCAGCACGAAAGTAGTCGAACCTATCTCTCCCATTACAGACATTGGATGCGACCCGCAGGGGGATCGATTCAAATGATTTCTAGATCGAATACATCCTGGGCGCGTTGTGTTTGTTCCGTGGTGCTCGCGCGGTTATGTTTTGCGCGCTGTGCCGGCCAGGTTCCAGATCGATAGGCGATACCTATGAGTGACACCGAAAGCGAACTGAGTGACGACGAGCTCGACTCCCTCCTGAGTGATCTCGAGAGCAAGGCGAGCGGGAGCGGTTCGAAGGCCTCCGTGAGCGTCGATGACGAGGAGGCGAACGAGGATATCGAGGCGTTCCTTGCGAACCTCGACGAGTCCGAAGGCGCAGGCGAAGCTTCGTCGGCACCGGCGAAGACCGCCGATAGGGACCGGGACGCCGAACTGGACGCTAAGTTTGCCGAACTCGGGGACCTCGAGCCGGCTAACCTGCCGGCGAAGACCGAAGAGAAGGATGCCTCGGCGGCGAAGTCGGGGAAGGGCGAGGACGAGAAGGGCAAGGACAAGAAGGGCGGGAAAGCGGTCGCCAGCGGAGACTCCGAGGACGCATCGGAAGACAAGCCGGTGTCTAAAAGGCGAAAATACGGACTCGCCGCACTGAAGGTGCTGGCCGTGTCGCTGCCGAGCCTGTTGTTTATCTGGGTGCTCGGTGCGTTTCTGGGGAACTGGGTGTCGGCGGCCTGGCTGATCGCGATCGTCTCGGTGGTCTTCGGTCTCGGCGTTCCCGCCGTGGCACGCCACTACGTCAAAAAGGGAAAGTATATGTGGTGGGCGATCGGCTCTTCGATTCTGCTCGTCGCCGCGTTGACCGTACCGATGCCCGGCCAGGCCGGGAACGCGATTCAGAAGTATGGCCACTGGCCGGTGTCATTTGTGGCCGAGGTCGTCGGCTGGGACGTCGACAACCCGATAGTCAAAGGCTCCTCGCTGCTGTCCGAGCAAATCGGCTCGTGGCTCCCCGGCGCGGCTGAGGATCTCGAGGGCAAGCAACTCGGTACTGAACATGAGCTCGACGTGCCGATCGCCGAACAGCCGGAAGCAGCTGCCCCCGAGGAGGGAGGCTGATCAGGTGTCGAGGACTTCATCGAAGCTCGAGATGACTTCGAACTCGTGCTCGGGCAGCTCGTTGTTGCCCGGACGCTCGGAGAGGAGGGCCTGGCAACCGGCCTCACGGGCGGCCTGTGCCTCCTGTAGATTGTCGGTGATGAACAAGACTCGAGCCGGTTCCACGTCGATGTCTTCGGCGATCAACTCGTAGCTCGCGGCATCTTTTTTCTGCCCGGTCGTGGTGTCGTAATACCCGTCCAGCAGGTCGGTTAGATCTCCAGACGACGTGTGCTCGAAAAGTAGCTTCTGCGCCTCGACGCTCCCCGACGAATAGATGTAGACCGGAGTGCCGCGATCATTCCAGGTCTCCAGCGCCGGTTTGACGTCGTCGAAGAGAGGCGCTTCGAGCTCTCCTCGCTCGTACCCGGAGCGCCAGATACGGCCCTGAATGGCCTTGAGCGGCGTGGTCTTTTGATCGCGCTCTATCTGCTGATTGATGTACTTGGTCACGGCCGACTGAAATGTCTCCACGTCAGAGCGATCATCAGGGATAGGCGCTGGCTCGTCAGCAGCGTCACTCAGCGCAGCGGCTTGCTCGACAAGGGTGTCGATATCGCGCTGGAGATCCGGATCGTTCCAGTGCCGTTCTACGTAATTCTTGACCTTTTGCTGAGCATACGGAAATAGGACTTCGTAGACGAAGCTCACCGGGGTCGTGGTGCCCTCGATATCGAGTAAGACGACACTGTAATCATCGGATTCAACCATAAGAGTCTCACGTCCTTTGTCGGGGTGTATGAGTGACATACTGAAGTTTAAGCCGGTCGTGCGCGGTTTCAACACCTGTTTGCTCTCGGGACCGGTAAGCTGCGGTGCGCGCGGGCTCCGAGCATCCGATTTGGAACCCGATCCGAGTACGGCTATGATTTGATTGTGGGGCGAACCGGAGTACCGAGGTGGTACGAAATTGGAATCACTCGTCGCTCGCGGTTCGTTTACCCTCTGGAGGCGGTCGGTGTGGTTGCCTCCTTCCAGGGCTGCTAGGAGCAGCCCCCATCGGTTGTGCGCTCTTTTTCAAGTTGTTGTCTCGCCAGATAGGCCTCGTCGCTGTCCGGATACTGTCGGATAAGGCGCTCGAGCAGCATTCGGTGTGCCTGCGTGTCATGGCGTTGGCAGGCGTGGCGAGCATCCTGGAGCAAGGTGGCTGGACCCGCTGAGTAGGGCTTTCCGTTCTTCGGGAAGCACCCCGCGAGCGCCGCCACCACGAGCACGGAGCCAAGCAGCCGGTGTCGAGTCTGGAACAGTCTCATCTGGTTTGCCGGACTCGGGAGACACGGACGTCGATTAAGTTGTCATGCGCTCGGCCGCGCGTCGAGTGCGTCAAAGGAGTATCTCGTTATGTCTCAACTCATCGGCTATATCTGCAGTGATGATAGCTTAACACCTTCGGTCGTGCACACCGTGCGCGACGAGTTGGTGGCCGTGGACGATTATGCGGCCCTGGGATTTGGATGGGTCCAGGAGCATCGCTCATTGCTTCGCAAGCACCCGAGTCAGGGGTCGAACGGCGTCAACGCGCTGTCGCTACTGTCCGATCTCCCCGCGCGATCGATCGTCGGCTACACCGAGAGTCAGCAGCCGGATTCGCTCGATACGCTGGATCTGCAGCCTTTTCGCTATCGGAATTGGGTGTATGCCCAGGAAGACAACGTCGAGTCGTTCGACGGATACCGAGGCGAGGTGATCGAAGATATCCCGGACCATATCCTCCGCAATATCCACGGCCACAATCGGGCCGAGGTCGCATTTCACCGTTTCCTCGCCGCGGTTCACGAACAAGGTCAACTCGACGGTCAGCGCGTAGACGGCGGCCGGGTCGCGAGGGCGATGGCCGAAAGCGTGCAGGATTTGGAGCAACGCGCGATCGAGCACGGCCTCGATTCGGTCGAGCTGCGCGCCGTAACTGTGTCGACACGGCTTCTGTTGGCCGCGCGGCTGGGTGCCCCACTCTATTATCGGCAATTTGACGGGGTTGAAGAGCCGGGTGAGGAGCCGCTCTTTGCCGGCCACCGGCCAAAGCCGGTCGAGCATCCGCACTTCAACGGCGTGCTCGTCGCCTCCGGCGACAAGCCTCAGGGTGAGGACTGGGTCGAGGTTCCCGACCGACACATCATGTGGGTCGACGGAGACTGGGATGTGCAGATCGAGGCGATCTCGGACTTGCTCGCAGGGGACGCGTAGAGCAACGCGACCGACGAGAAACGAGAAAGCCCCGGCGCGGTTCTGAGTGCGCCGGGGCTTTTCTCATGAGATCGAGGCGTACTTAGAAGCGTCCACGAATCAGAAACCCGCCGCCTCCGCCGGGCGTCAGCGAGGGGCCGAATTTGACCTCCGCGCCATCATCGTCGCCCGCGTCGGGCGTATCGCCGCCGTCGGAGTCGTCGTTGGTCGTCTCGGATTTTCCCGCGAGGACCTCCCAGATCAACAGGGTGACGCCGGCGGTGGCGGCGGTCGCTCCGATGACGCCGAGCGCGGTGCCGGCTCCGCCGGTCGCGTAGACTTCCGGGCACTCATCCTGCGGGACGCCGGGATCACAGGCGGCCTCGCCATCGATCGAGGTCAGATAGATGCCGGTGCCCAGCAGAACCGCGCCGGTCCCGACCGAGATGGCCCCGTAGAGGTTTCGCTTCGGAGCGCCGAGTCGGTCCAACGGGCCGGTGGAACCACCGCTTACCTTCACAGCTTCCGGGTCGGTGCGGCTGAGGTGGACGCGAAGCAGCACCGGTCCTTCGGTGCTGTCGTCGACGACGATCGTCTCTCGAAGGCCCTGATAGCCCTCCAGCTTGAATGCGACCGTGTGCTCGCCGACGCCGACTGCTTCGGTGACGTCACCGGCGCCGGCGTCTTCTCCGTCGATCGTGATCGCTGCATCTTTGGGGACGACGCTGACTCGTAGCGCCACTTTCTTTCCGCCGGTATCCTCCGTTGCGCCCGAGTCGCCGCCACCCGCATCACCCGTATCGGCCGTATCGGCCTGCGGGGCCTCGGGTACGCTGGTGCCGATGAGCGCGGCCTTCAGACTCTCGCGGAACGTGCGGGTGACTTCCGCGCGCCCGCACAACTCGCATGTTCCGGTCTTGGTCTTGATCTCCTCGCCGGTGCGCAGGTTCCAGAATGTGATGGTCCAGTTGTAGATCTGGGCTTCGCCGGTGATCTCGATGCCGAGGCCGGCCTCGGCGTCGGTGGCCTCGTAGGCCTTCTTGAGGCACTCCGGCGTGGAGCAATCGCGAACGACGGGGTCGAGTCGCTTGCGGGTCTTCCTGAACCCTCGGAATGACCAGTCATCGACTTCGTTGAAGGCGTCATTGACGGAGCTGCGAACTTCGGAGCTCACTCTCGGGTCCATGCTGTCACCGGCCTCGAACTTCAGGCCTGCCATGGTGCCCTGGGCAAATCCGGTCGCCGGAACGGCGAGGAGCAGACTCAGAGTAAAGATAGCCGCCACTACGGACATCGCACGGTCGGGGAGCTTCATATTCGCATACCTCAGTTGGGTGATAACCGATGATCGCCCGCAGTTTACCCATTGACGCCGACGTGTCCAATTCCCCGGCGGAGGTGTGAGAAAGGGGACGCACCGCAGACAGCATTCAGTGGTTTGTGACGTCGACGATATCGACGTGTTCGAGTGCTTCGATGTGGTCGCCGAAGAAGCGCTCGGCGGTCGGGCGGAAGCCGTCCGGGATGTCGGTGAGCAAAAACCTGAGCGTGCGCGGGCCATTGGTCGGCCTGACGAGGTCGTGCTCGACGAGCTGCGCATCGAGCACGGTCGCTGTCGCGGACGCGGAGTCGAGCAGGTCGACCGGCTGCGCCAGCAGCTTCTCGATGACATCGCCGATGGCACCGCGAAGCAGCGGGTAGTGCGTGCAACCGAGGATCATCGCGTCGATATCGACCCCGTCGAAGGCTGCGAGGTATTTTTGCGCAACCTGCTCTACGACCTCACCGGAGGTCCAACCTTCTTCGGCCAGGGGAACGAACAGCGGACAGGGCACCTGGTGCACAGCGAGGTCGGGGTCGAGCCGGTGCAGGGCATGCACGTACGCCTCGCTTCGCACGGTGCCGCGAGTGCCGATGACCCCGATCGTCCCCGAGGTCGTTTGGGCGGCTGCACGCTCGGCGACGGGATCGATGACGCCGATCACGGGCACGTCGAAGTGGGTGTTCACGGCCTCGAGCGCATACGCGCTGGCCGTATTGCATGCCACGACGATGGCTTTGACCCCGCGGTTGACGAGCAGGTTTGTCGCATTCAAGGCGTAGCGGCGCACGGTGTCTGATCCGCGATTTCCGTAGGGAACACGCGCGGTGTCGCCCAGGTAGACCAGGTGTT
Organism: Myxococcota bacterium; assembly: GCA_051747295.1. GTDB lineage: Bacteria > Myxococcota_A > Bradymonadia > Bradymonadales > Bradymonadaceae > JBNJFZ01. Next base: position 170 of record JBNJFZ010000007.1, on the reverse strand, counting down.
CGTGGGGCAGCAGATCTGCGATGGCGCGCATGACGGTCAGGCCGCCCACGCCGCTGTCGAAGACGCCAATTGGAAGGTTACGACGGTCGGACATGATACCTCGGGGTCTCTCGGAGTCGCGCTACCGTGGGATCTTCATAAACGTTGCGTGCCGCGGAATCTAGTCCGTC
>JBNJFZ010000006.1:0-66293 GCA_051747295.1 Myxococcota bacterium | reverse complement strand
CGCTCCTCGGGTCGAAGTTTGAAAACCAGAGGGGCCAGCCCCCTCTATAATGGTTTTCGGCAGGCACCCCCGAATCGTTGCGTAAAAAGTTTCGCCGCGGCCCCGCTCTCGATGCGAAATGTCGCGCCTGGATGGTGATGTCCGCCCTGAAGCCTCTTTGATCCCAAGAACCTATGACCTCGCTCGCGCCGACAGGCGCGAGCGAAGACTATGACCTTCAGAAATCGACGCTCGCCCCAATCCCCAGCGAGAAGCGCGTCGGCGCGATGTCGACGCCCGGAAAGCCGCCTTCCTCGGGTAAGCCCTGCGGGAGGTCGAATTGCCCGGAGGATGCACCGGCATCGATCAGGTCTTGCGAGATGCCCGGTAGCGTCAGTCCCTGCCGAAGCTCGCCCTCGTTGCCGTAGGTCACCGAGGCGAACGCGAAGGCGCGCAGGTGCGTCAGGACCGTGACGCTGTAGTCGAAGCGGCTCAGGAACGATTGGTCGCTAATATTGCCGAGCGTGCTGAGCGTGAATGAGTGGTCGTCCCACTCGCCGGGGGCGGGCAGGGCGGCGAAGATGCCCGCGTAATGGCGGCCGACGTACAGTGGTCGGAACGTGCCGTTGAGGATCAGCCAGGGGTAATAATCCGTGCGGCTATATCCAAAGTCGTTGAAGAAGTACTCCGCGCCTACCAGTAGCGTGTCGTCGTCGCCGTAGGGGATCGTGAACTCCAGGCCGGCGACCGCCTGCGGAATCCATTCGTTTTCGCGAGAGTAGGCGTCCGGGAGATCGAGGTCGCCGACGTTGCCCAGGTTGATCTCGTCGAAGTCGTCGAGGTTGGTGTCGCCGCGGAAAAACGGCTGCTCGACCTGGTGGGAGAGCGTCACCCCTGCGCGCAGGTCGACGAGCCAGAATCCGGTCGATACGTCCGCCGAGACGCGAAAGGGCTGGTCTTTTCGGGCCGCGCCGCCCACGCCGACCTCCGTATTGCCAAAGACGAACTCGCCGCGGACGGCGCCGCCGACGTCCTCGAGCGAGTCGGCGCCGCTGTAGTTTGCGACCGCGTAGAAGTTCCAGCCGAGCTTCTCGACCGGGATATGAAACCGCAGCAGGTCGACGCCGGTGCGTTCATCGAAGATGGCGAGCGGGTCGCGCCGCTGGTCGCGCAGGATGTCGTTGGGGAACCAGAAGCGCCCTACACCCCATCGCACGCCCTGGCGGCCGGCTGTGACGTAGACTTTCCGAGCGATGTCGAACTTCAGGTAGAGTTGGTCGAGGGCAACACTGGTGGTCTGCGGCTCCTGGTCGGTGAACTCGCTGAACCGACCAGGCCCGACGGTCGGGTTATGGGTGAGTCGCCCCTGGGCGAATACGCGAATTCGGTCGTTGGGCCGCCCGTCGACGTACAGGTCGAGGATATTCGGAAACGAGTACGTCACGTCATCGAACCGGGCCCCGTCGGGCACGCTCGACGTCATTCGCGAAAACAGCCCGCCGCCGATGTCGAAGGACGATTCATCGCGCTCGGCCAGGCGCTCCTCGAAGTCCTCGACGGTCACGCCGGGTGCGCCCACCTCGTCGTCTTCCGCGCCGGATTCCTCGTCGTCTTCTTCGTCGTCTTCTTCGTCGGATTCCTCTCCGAACATCGCGTCTTCACGGGATTCCTCGTCGGACGGCTCACTGCGTTCGCCGGGATTGGGGGCTGGGGCCTGGGAATTGGGTTTGCCTGTGTCGGACTCCTCCTCGGAGGTGCCGAATATGGCTTCTTCGCGCTCTCGAACCTCGGTTTCGTCCTCGTCCTCGCTCTCCGCCTCACCGGACTGCGCGTAGACCGGTGCGGCGAGCAGGAGCCCGGCCAATAGTGTCAGGATGACGGCTGTCCTCATCGAGACTTACTCTCCAGCCAGGCCTTCGTGAAGATATTGTCCGGCAGCGGCTTCAGCTCGACCGAGCGAAATAAGATGATCGTGCGGTTGCCCTTCTCGACCTCGTCGTAGACCCGAATCTCTTTCGGGAAGTACACGTAGCTTCCCTTCTCCTCGTTCTTGATGCGTTCCCATTTCGGGTAATACGTCGTCCGAATGAGCTTGCCCGACAGCGCGAATTCCTGGGCCTTGAGGATATTCTTGGAGTCCTTGTCGACCCAGATCTCCATGATCGGGTACGCGACCTCATTCTTGTCTTTGGCCTTCAGCTTGATGTGATGGGTGTCGTATTTGCCCAGCTCTTCGCTACCCACGTATTCCGGCGAGTACTGTTCGGAGAACCGCGACTCGTCGAAGTCACGCCGCTGGCTGCCCGTGCCGCCAATGCGCTCGCGGTCGGTGCGCCGCTCCCATTTGCCGACGTTCGGGTCGTAGAGGAACAGATTCTTATCGATCTGCAGATACCCCTTACCAGCCTCGGACTTGGGCTTGGAAAACATGATGACCATCTTGTCCGCGCGGTCCCGTCGATAGATGACGGCCTGGTAGAGCAGGTCACTCTTATCCTTCTCGCGCTGATCGATGTAGACGATGGCCTTGTAGTCACCCGCGCTGCGCTGCCGCTCGTCGAGAGTCTCCAGCAGGTCGACCATCTCGTCTTCACTCAATTCGTCTTGAGCGAGCGCCGTCGCCGGTATGAAAGCCGCGAGCAACAGGGACATCAGCACAATCTTGGCGATGCGTTTCATAACTTCGTCCTTTCTACTTCCAGTACTTCCAGCGCGCGGGTTCTGCCGCGCCCAATCAGGTGCGTCTATCAGACGCACGAGGCGCATGAATCATTCAGTGTGACGTATGGCGTCGACGGGCTGCATTTTGGCCGCGCGAAGCGCGGGCCACAGGGCCGCGAGGCCGGTAAATAGCGTGATCGACACGACCGCGATGACGAGGTCCGTCGGGTCGACTGCGAGGTGGAGCGTGTCGCTGAGCAAGATCGCCTGCACCGCCGGCACCGGGATATGAATCTGCGCGGCGTCCAGGCCCAGGGCGATGCCTGCGCCCAGCAGCCCGCCGGTCAGCGACGCGGTCAGCGCCAGGATAATGGCCTCGATGAGGAACAGAGCCAGCACGCTGTTACGCCGCATACCCATCGCGCGAATCGTCCCGATCTCACCGATGCGCTCGCGTATCGACATCAGCATCGTGTTGACCATCCCAACCCCGATGATGACCACGAGTACCGCCACGATGAAGAACGACACGCTGTTGATGGCGGTCAGGATGAGCTCCAGGAAGGAAATCTGGTCCTCCCAGGTCGTCAAATCGAGCTTTTGTCCGGTCCAATCCTCGCCCCTTGCGGATTCGAACTTCGCGAAGAAGGGACGCGGTCGGTGGTCCATCAATCGGTAGCCGGCGTCGTCGAGGGCCAGCCGAAGGTCGCCCATCGCTTCTTTGGCGTCATCTGGATCGTCCAGATAGGCCATGACCATGCCGGTGGTGTCTTCCTTGAGCTGATAGAGGTTTCGAAGGGTGTTCTTGGGCATGAACAACGCGAAGTTGCTGAGCAACCCCACGTCCTTGGCGATGGCGACGACGGTGACATCGACGGTATTCGCCGTCCCGCTAAATGTCTCTGCCCGGAGCGTCAGCTGGTCGCCGACACCCACCCCCAACCGCTTGGCCTGGCTGGCAAAGATAAGCGCCGTGCGCCCCTCCGTGAGTTTCGAGGGATCGCCGGCGAGTTCCTCGCTCTCGGAGCCCTCGACATACGCGCTCTCTGGGGCCAACTGGATGACGTCGAGGAAGTTCGTCTCCTCCTCGACATCGATGCCCATGATCAGTGACTGCAGCGAGTCGGTCTGGCTGACGACGGTCGCGAATCCCTGGGTGCGGTCGACGACCTGCTCGACCCCGGGCGTCTCCTTGCGCACGATTTCTCTGATCTCCTGGGCATCTCCGACCAGCGGCTCGACGTCCGATGGCGTCGGTTTGTAGAACCCCGCCACGTTCACGTGGCCCGACAGTAGCGTCGTCGCTGACTTTACGACGTTTTGCGCAATGCCCTCGGTCAGCGAGAGCATCAGCATCAGCAGCAGCGTCACGCCGCCGATGGCGACCGACAACAGGATCGTTCGGCGCCTGGCCTTGAGGATATTTCGAATCGCGATGAGAAAGAGCATCTTCATGGTCAGTTCCCCCTCATCGCGACGACCGGCTGGACCCGCGTGGCGAGCCGCGCCGGATAATACGTCGACACTGCGCTTACGAAGACGATGACACCAAACGCGATCAGGATATTCAGTACGTTGAGCGTCGGATACAGGTAGTCGCCGGCGAATAGGAATCGCAGGAAGTCAGTCGTCGCCGGGACGCCAGTTTGGCCCAGGATAAAGACCGCCAGCGCTCCGAGCCCGCATCCAGCGAGACCGGCCGACAGGCCCAGGACCATCGTCTCGAGCAAGAAGAGCATCATGACGTACCAACGCTTTGCGCCGATGGCGCGCATGGTTCCGATCTCGTCGGTACGCTCGACCGTGGCCATGACCATCGAGTTGTTGATGATGACCAGGGCGACCAGAAAGATGATACCGATGGCGATGTAGAGCACGAGTCGTACGACCGTGACAAATTGGCCGACGATACCCGCGGCTGACTGCCAGTCGAGCACGGCCAGCTCCAGGTTTGCCTCCGAGATCGCCGCCTCGACCGCAAGTTGGGTCTCCTCGAGCTTCTCCGGGTCCTCCAGGATGATGGCGGCGTTGCGCGCTGGCCCGTTGTCGATATCTTCCGGGGTGTACGAGCCGTCGAGCGCGTCCGAGTCCTCCCTCGCCGCGCGAATGTCGGCGAGCGGGTCGGACTCGGCCTCTTGCTCGATGCCCTCGGCGACGAGTGAACTGCCTTCGCCGAACAGAGAGTTCTCCGCGTCGTCCCGCTCGACGTCCTGGACGCCGGACTCGTCGCGAATCTGCTCGAGCTCGGCCTTCTCGGCGTCCGACATCACGCCGTACAGTCGGCGAAACGTCATCAGGTCCACGAGGTTGACCGAGCCGGCGAGGTCCGAATCCTCCAGTCCTTTGAACGAGTAGGTGCCCCAGACCTTGACGTTTGCCGATCTCGTGAACCCGCGGTCGCTGAATGCCTGCAAGGTCACCGTCTCGCCGACGTCGAACTCGTAGAGCTTCATCAACGGGGCGATATTTTCGTAGAAAAATGTGTAGCGTTCATCGAAGTTCTCGTCGTCGAGCGCCAGAAACTCCTGCAGGACCTCCTTCTGGGTGCCGTCACGCTTGTCCAGGTAGTCGCGTACCCGATCCTCGATCTCCGCGGACTTCTCGGGAGGCAGGCCGAATGTGATGCGGCGGTACTGCTTCTGTAGCCGCTCGATCTGGTTTTGCAGGACCTCGTCGTCCTCGATGACGCCGTCGTAAAAGACGTTTTCGAGCGCCGTGCCACCCAGGATTCGGCTGTCTCTTTGGTCTTCGATCTCCTCCCGAAGTCGGTCGAATTCGCGCGCCACACGGTTCTTGAGCCACTCCTCGTAGGTGCGACTGCTGATCATCACCCCGCGCTCGCCGTCCGGGATGCGCTCACCCTTTTCGACCTGAAATCGGTCGAAGTGCTTTCGGAAGCGGGCCGGGTCGGTCCCCAGGATGCGCAAGAAGACGAGTCGGCCCTCGCTGGCCATCGGTGCGATCTGCGTGTCCAGGTACTGGAGCGCCTCGTCGGGGTTTTGACGCAGCTCCTCGTCCCAGAATGGGTCCTCTTGCACCCGCTGTAGTAGCTCGACACGCTCTTCGAATGGCTCGGGGTCCGACGCGATCTCCGCGCGATTGGCGTTTTCCTGCTCGAGGTTGGCCGCCATCGCGCGAATCTGCTTTTCGAGCTCCTTCGCCTCGTCCCAGTTACCGGCCACGACCGCGTCGCGCAGCCGGCCGAGGACCTCGTCGATGCGGTTACCCATCACGAAGCGCGCCTGGGTAATCCCCATCGGCACGACTGCCTGGACGTTCTCGACATTCTCGATGGTCTCGCGAACCTTGGCGAAATCCGGCATCTGGCCGATGTCGTCGCCGCCAAAGACCGCCTCACCGAATAGCGCGAGTTGGTCCTCGGCGTTCGAGGAGTAGACCTGCATGTCGCCGGCGAGGCTGGAGGTGACGGTCTTCTTCATGGAGGACTCGACGCTGTCGAGCATCGCGGTGCCCAGCACCAACAGAGCGGTCCCGAGCATCATGATGAACCCGACGATCAGGCTCTTCATGCGGTGGTTGACGACGCTTCGTGCCGCCGAAAGCAGCAGTAGTTTCCAGGTTCCTGACGAACTCACTGTGCGGCTCCCATTTCAGCAGGCTCGTCGGCTGCGACGTCCGAATCGGCGGCGGGACCGGCGGAGGAAACGTGCTCGACGCCGCCGGAATGCTCACCGGCGATCTTGCCGTCGACCAGTTCGATGACGCGACCTGCGCGTTCGATGATCTTCGGGTCGTGGCTCGAAAAGATAAACGTCGTCTCCGCCGTCTCGTTCATGTCGCGCATCAAATCGATGATGTTTCGCCCCGTTTCCGAGTCCAGGTTGGCGGTCGGCTCGTCCGCGAGCACGATCTTGGGGTTGGTGACTAGAGCGCGCGCGATGGCCACACGCTGGCGCTGTCCACCGCTCAGTTCGTTCGGTCGCTGGCGCAACTGCGGCGTCAGGCCGACCTGATCGACCATGGCCTCGACGCGCTCCTTGCGCTCTGCCTCGTCGATATCTCCGAGTAGTAACAGGGGGAACTCGACATTCTGGAAGAGGTCGAGCACGTCGATGAGGTTGAACGACTGGAAGATGAACCCGAGCGTGTGCAAACGCAGGTCGGTCAGTTCGTTGTCCGACAACTCCGAGGTCGACTGCCCGTCGATGAGCACCTGCCCGTTCGTCGGCACATCGATGCACCCGATGAGGTTGAGCAACGTCGTCTTTCCGCTGCCCGAGGGGCCGGCGACCGTCGCAAACTCACCGCGCTCGATGTCCAGGCTCACCCCGCGCAGTGCTCGCACGACGGTGTTCCCCAGCGGGTATTCTTTGTCGACATCTTTGATCTGTACGATCGGACTCATGCGTTTCTCGTCATTCTGTAAGCTGCCTCGATGGCGTGGCAACCTTAACAAACGTTAGGCGCCAGGTATTCGACGCATCTTCATAGCATATTGGTTCATGACTTTCGCAGGGCCAACGCCGCGGAAATCCCCGAACTACCAGCTACCAACCACCAACTACCAACCTAAAAAGGCCAGATCATCGGGAGCAGCACCACGGCGATGAGCCCGAACATCAGCGTCAGCGGGGTGCCCACCTTGAAGAAGTCTGCGAAGCGATAGTTGCCGGCGCCGTAGATCAGGGTATTGGTCTGATAGCCCACCGGTGTGATGAAGCTGGCCGAGGCCGCGAAGGTGATGGACAGCACGAGCGGGCGAGGATCGATGTTCATCTCGATCCCGGCGCTGATCGCGACCGGCGCCAGCAAGATGGCGGTCGCCTGGTTCGACATCACGCCGGTGAGTATCGCCGACACGAAATAGAACCCGGCCAGCAGCGCGCGTGGACCATACTCACTGAGCCGGTTCAGCAGGAAGTCCGCGATGATGTCTACGCCGCCGGTCTGCTCCAGCGCGACGCCCAGCGACAGGATGCCCGCCAGCAAGAAGACAACCTGCCAGTTGATGGCATCGTAGGCCTCCTTGAGCGTCACGGCACGGATCAGCACCATCGCGACCCCGCCGGCGACCGCGCTCACGACGATGGGCAATACGTTAAAAGCGGCGAGGGCAACCACCAGCAAGATGATGCCGATGACGGGCAATATCATGTGCTCTTTGTACTCCGGAACGCCGACCTCGGAGACGATCACGAATGCGTTGTGTCGCTGCAGGGCTTCGAGGCGATCCCTGGGCGCTCGTACCAACAGCACGTCGCCAGCCCGCAGCCGCTCCTCGAGGAGATCGGTATGCATCAACTCGCCCTCACGTCGAATCGCGAGCACGGTCGCGCCAAATTGCTCGGGGAAATCGACTCGAGACAGCGACTTGCCATCGATCATCGAGTCCGGGGCGATGACGGCCTCGAACAACTCGCTGCTCTCGGTACCGAGCTGCTCCTCGCCGACGATCTTCTCGGGCCGAATGACCACGTCGCCGGTTTGCTCCATCTCCGAGATGGCCTGGACCGAGCCTCGAAGCCTCAAGATGTCGCCAGCGTGCACCACAATATCTTCGTCGGGCTCCCCGAGGGACTCCGAGTCGCGGATGATCTCCAGAATGTCGACCTCTCCCTTCTCGCACAGGTCGATCGTGCCGCACGCTTGCCCGTCAAAGGTGGCGTTGGGCTCGACCTCGACCTCGGTCAAGAAGGCCCCCATCTGGAAACTCTCGGTGAGGTCCTGGTCGATGTCGCGAGCGGGCATCAACTTCTCGCCGACCGTCATCATGAAGATCATGCCAGTGATGAAGTAGATAATACCCAGCGGTAGCATCTCGAACATGCCGATGCTGGCGTGTCCATGGTCGGCCAGGATCTGGCTGACCAGCAGGTTCGTGGACGTGCCGATCAGGGTGCAGACGCCCCCGAACATCGCCGCGAACGAAAGCGGCATGAGCACCTTGGTCGCGCTGATGCCCGCGTCTCGGGAGGCCCCCGTCATGATCGGCAAGAAGATCGCCACCACCCCGGTATTGTTGACGAAGCCCGAGAGCGTCCCGACGCCCGCCATCATCGCGAGCATCGCGGCGCGGTAGGACTTCTCGAACAGCTCCGACAGCCAACGCCCGATGACGTTGACAACACCGGTCTGGCGAAGTCCCTCACTGAGGACGAACATCGCCGCAATCGTGATGGTCGCGGCGTTGCTAAAGCCCTTCAACGCCTGCTCGGGCTCCAGGATCTGTGTGACCATCAGCACCGCCATCACGAGAAGCGCGACCATGTCGACGCGAAGCTTCTCGGAGATGAACAGGATGACCGCCAGGACGGTCAACCCAAAGACGACTAGGAGTTCCCAGGACATATAACGTTTCGTCGAAGTGGACTGCGTTCTGATACGCCAAGCGTTGTCGCGATCGAGCCGCGGTCAACCGGGTCGATCCGCAACAAAAAAAGCGCCGCCCCCCAATCGTCGGAGGGCGGCGCTTCAAGTGTCAAATAGGTTCGTCGTTCAGGTCGACTTGCCGTGGTGCCGGATGTCTTTTCCGCGGACCATGAACACGACCTGTTCGGCCAGGTTGGTCGTGTGGTCGGCCATGCGCTCGAGGTGCTTGGCGATGGCCTGCAGGTGCGTGGCCGTCTTCACCATGTCGTCTTCCTCGCGCATCATCTCGATGAGCTCGCGGTTGACTTTGTGGTACAGCTCGTCGACGGCATCGTCCTGTTCGATCACGTTGCGCGCGGCCTGTGGGTCGCGGTCGATGAACGCGTCGATCGCGTCGTGCACCATGCTTTTGACGTTCTCGGCGATCTGAGGGATGTCCTGATAGGGACCGACCTCCGGCAGGGCCGCCAGGTCGATCGAGCGCAGGCAAATATTGACCGCCAGGTCGCCGATTCGCTCCAGGTCCACGACCATCTTGAGCGCGGTCGTCAGAAAGCGCAGGTCTCCGGCCATCGGCTGGCGCTTGGCGAGGATGACCAGACACAGCTCGTCGGTCTCCATCTCGTCGCGGTTGACCTTGTGATCGGCCGCGATGGTGCGTTCGGCGAGCTCGACGTTTCGCGTGATGAGAGACTGGACCGAATCACCGATCATCTCCTCGACGCGACCCGCCATTCGAAGCAGGCGCTGACGCACCTCCTCGAGCTCTTCCTCGTAGTCGCGGTGAATATGCTGATGTCGTTTCGGTTGCGGGCTCATGTCTTTATCCAGCGTGTTCTCGTCGTCGCGCGTCGCAGCGCTCTTGTTGTCGTCTCGCGTTTGATCGTCGGATCCTTCCACGTTCATCCCGGTATGCTTTACGGGTTGCTTCTCGCGCAGCACCAACGGTCGGCGTGCGTACCACCCATAGAACCTGTCACGTGATAAGTTGTGTCAAGCAAACGACACCAACTTGTCACGCGAATGTCACAGTAGATGATTGCTTGGTTAAGAGTGTTGCCGTTTTTGATCACGATGGCAAGCCGTGTGCGCTGCGAAAGTCATCCGGGTTTAGTTTGAGTAACATGCGGGCCCCGCAATTCAGGTCTCGAGCCGTCGCTAAACCCGGATTCACCCAGTTGTTGCTTGAGGGAGCGGCTTCGGTCCGCCATAGTCCACGTGTACCAGAGATAACACACTCCCAATGGCTATCGATGACCGACGAACCCACAGAACCCAACGCCTCGGAGCAGCCCGAGTTGCGTTCGACCGAACACGCTTACCCCGGAGCGCTCGTCGTCGTCGAAGGCATCGACGGCTCCGGTAAGAGCACGCAACTCTACCTGCTGAAACGTTTCCTCGAGCTCGGCGGCTACAAGGTGCACTTCACCGAGTGGAACTCGTCGCCGCTGGTCAAAGACGCGACCAGCCGTGGCAAGCAAGAGCAGATGCTCACGCCGATGACCTTCAGCATGATCCATGCGGCCGACTTCGCCGACCGCTGCGAGCGGCAGATCCTGCCGCTGCTCAAGGCCGGCTACCTCGTGTTGGCCGACCGATATATCTACACCGCGTTCTCCCGCGACGGAGCGCGCGGGGTCCCGGTGCCCTTCGTGCGCAAGCTCTACAGCTTCGCGCCCGTGCCAGACATCACGTTCTATTACCGAGCGCCCCTCGAGGTCTCGCTGCGCCGTATCCTCAGCGGCCGCCCCCGGCTCAAGTACCATGAAGCCGGCATGGACATGGGTCTCTCGCTGGATCCGGTCGAGAGCTTTCGGCTGTTCCAGGGGATGATCCAGGACCAATACGACGCCATGGTCGATTCCGACGACTTCATCCAGATGGATGCGACCAAGTCTGTCGACTCGCTGCAGGCCGACACCCGAGACATCGTTTGCGACCGCATTGACCTGAGCCGATTCGAGTTGAACTCATGACCAACGACTCCAACCACACGACGCAGTCCCCCGGCGAGCCCGGCTCCGAGCAGCATTACGACGATCTGGCCGCCGAGGGGCCCCAGATCGCTGGCAGCCTCGAGGCTCAGCGCTACCACTCGACGATCCTGGATGTGCCAAAAGAGGAGCTGCAGGGCGAGCTGATCGTGATCGAGGGCCCGGATGGGTCGGGGCGCAGCACACAGATTCGCCTGCTGACCGAGTGGCTCGAGCTCAACGGCTTCGCCGTGCAGACCATGGGCCTTCGCCGCTCCTACCTGCTCGCCCAGGATATCGACCAGGTGCTCGCCCAGAACGTGGTCCGGCGGCTGACGCTCGCGCTTCTGTACGCGACGGATTTCTACGACCAGCTCGAAAATCGGATCCTCCCGGCGATGCGAAGTGGCCTGGTCGTCCTGGCCGACCGGTATATCTTCTCGCTGCTCGCCCGAGCGGCCGCGCGGGGGCTGGAGCATACGTATCTCGAGAATGTCTACAGCTTTGCGATCGAGCCGGACCTGACCTTCAGGCTTCGCGTATCTCCCAACACCTCCTTCGAGCGCATCTTCCGCGAGTCTCAGTCGATCAATTACTGGGAAGCCGGCGGGGATCTAAACCTCTCGGAGAATCTCTACGATTCATTCGTGACGTATCAGGAGATGATCCGCGACCAATTCGACGAGATGGGCGAGCGTTGGGATTTTGAAGAAGTCGACGGCGAACACAGCGTCAAGACGGTCAACGCGCAGTTGCGCGAGGCGATCGGGGCGAATCTGGGGATCGAAGACACCGATTTCGAGCCTTCACAGGAGCTCATGCACCTGTGGCAGATCTGAGGGCCCGAGCGCATCTAGTCTCCCGATACGAGAATCGAGATGGGTAACGAACCGATCATCATCGGTGCTGTCGATGCGGGAACCAACGCAATTCGCGTGGTGATTTCTCGGGCCGAGGGCCCGGGGCGCATCCAGCGATTGCACAAGGAGCGTTGGCCGGTGCGACTCGGCCATCAGGTCTTCACTCACCGCGAATTTGGCCAGCAGACGCTCGATCAGGCCGCCGAAGCCTTCGAGCACTTCCGGAAGCTCTTCGACCGCTTCAAAGTCGAGCGTGTCCGTGCGGTCGCGACCAGCGCCACGCGTGAGTCACGCAATCGCGAGAAGCTCCTGCGGCGCATTCAACGCGAAGCAGATATCGACCTCGAGGTTATCAGTGGGGAGGAAGAGGCGCGCCTGACCCGTGTTGCCGTCCAGCATGCCTGGGAGCATGATGCACCTCCCGAGCTCATCGTCGACATCGGTGGCGGCAGCCTCGAGTTGATCACGCTCGAGCAGGGCCGCGTCATCAAGTCTGTGAGCCTCCCCGTGGGGACGGTTCGCGTGATGGAGACCTTCGGGCTGTACGGCGAGATCTCCGTGCGCGAGGCCGAGATGGTCGAGCGCTATGTCGAAGCGCTGCTCGCCGACTGCTTCGGTGAGCGAAATACCCTCCCGGGACGCATTGCCGTGGGCTGCGGCGGGAACGTCGAAGCCCTCGCCGAGATCACCGATGCGGACAAGAAATACGGTTATCTCTGCCTGGATCTCGAGGAACTCGCCGAGCAACTGCCGTCGATCCTCGAGAAGGATATCCATGAGCGGATGTCTGCCTATTCGGTGCGGCGCGACCGGGCCGAGGTCGTCGGCATCGCCGGCATCGTGCTGGCCACGCTGGGTCGTTACACCGGCATTCGCGAGCTGTCCGCACCGGACGTCGGGGTTCGCGAGGGCGTGCTCCTGGAGTTGTCCTCTGAGCCGTTCAAGTCCCCGCTGACCGCCTTGGAACACGACCATCGCGATGGGATCCGCGACTCGGCCTGGTCGCTCGCGCGGCGCTGTCGCGTCGACGAAGCTCACGCCCTGCACGTCCGAGAGATCGCGCTGTCGATCTTCGACCAGCTCCAGCCTCAGCACGGCCTCGGTCAGCAGGAGCGATTCGTACTCGAGCTCGGCGCACTGCTGCACAACGTCGGCTACAGCGTCAGCCGTCGCAAACACCACAAGCACGGTGAATATATCGTCAAGAACGCTCAGGTTCACGGGCTCGACGACCGGATGCGAACCATGGTCGCGTGCATGGTTCGCCACCACCGAAAGAGCTTCCCCGCCAAGCGGCATAGTTCATTTTCGTCGCTGAAAAAACGTGACCGGCGCGCAGTTGAGAAGCTCGCCGGCATCCTGCGGATCGCGGTCGGGATGGACGCCCACGAGGATCAGTCGGTCATCGGTGTCGATATCGAGGTTCAGGATGGCGTGGCGCGCTTCGTGATCGACGAAGACGTCCCCTCAGAATTGCCCGTATTGGGTGCGAAACAGCGTGGCCACCTCTTCGAGGTCGCCTTCGATCTGCAGCCGGTGTTCGAGCACGATCACCCGGTGCAGCGCTCGCTGTCGCTCGGGTAGGTCATGGGTTTCCGCTCGCGCCTGGCGGCGCTCCCGCAGGTCATAGGTTCTTGGAAGGCGCGGCGCTCCGTGGGCCTTAACCTATGACCGGAGCGAGCGCTCCAGCGCGAGTTCCAACCTATGACCTCCGCGGGTTAGCCAAACTTGCCGGTAATATAGTCCTCGGTGCGCTCATCGCTGGGCTGCGTGAACACCGTATCCGTATCATCGAATTCGACCAGCTCGCCGTTGAGGAAGAACGCGGTCTTCTGGCTGACACGCGCGGCCTGCTGCATCGAGTGGGTGACGATGATGATGGTGTAGTCCTTCTTGAGCTCCGCGATGAGGTCCTCGACCTTGGCGGTCGCGACCGGGTCGAGCGCCGAGCAAGGCTCGTCCATGAGGAGGACATCGGGCTTGACCGCCAGCGCGCGGGCGATGCAGAGGCGTTGCTGCTGTCCGCCCGACAGGCCAGCTCCAGGCGCGTCCAGTCGATCGGAGACTTCATCCCAGAGCGCGGCTCCACGCAGCGCGTCTTCGACGATCTTCGCGGAATCGGCGCGGTCGAGGTTGCCCGTGAGCTTCAGGCCGGACAGGACGTTACCCGCGATGGACATCGTCGGGAACGGGTTGGGCTTCTGGAAGACCATACCCACGCGGCGTCGCAGCAAGACCGGGTCGACGTCGCGTTCGTAGACGTCTCGGCCGTCGAGCTCGACGGTCCCCGTACGCTTCGCGATCGGTACGAGCTCGTGCATGCGGTTGAGACAACGGATGAACGTGGACTTTCCGCATCCCGACGGACCGATGATCGCGGTCACGCTCTTCTCGGGGATGTCCATCTCGATGTCGAATAGCACCTGCTTGTCGGCAAACCAGGCAGATAGGTCGATGACCCTGAATTTCGCGTCCTTCGAATCGCTCATAGTGCTCTTCTACTTCGAATCAATTGACTCGTTGCTGAAGTCGATTGCGTAGCAAGATAGCAACGGCGTTGAGTAACAGCATCACCGTCAACAGGACGACGATGCCCGCGGCTGCGTTGATCTTGTACTCGTCTTGCGGCCGCGAGACCCAGTTGAAGATCTGGATGGGCAGGGCGGTAAATTGTCCGTCTTGCCCGGTCAGCGCGGTCGGGATGCCCGAGGCGGTGACCAGAGCGCCCACGACGATGAGCGGGGCGGTTTCACCGATCGCCCGTGAGATCGACAGGATGGTACCGGTCAAGATCCCGGGGATTGCCATCGGCAGGACCACGTGTCGGATGGCCTGCCACTTGGTCGAGCCCAGGCCGAAGGACGCCTCCCTGAGCTCGTCCGGCACCGTCCGGAGTGCTTCCCGTGACGACATGATGACGATCGGTAGCACCAAAAGCGCGAGCGTGAGACCGCCAGCGAGGATGCTGGAGCCGAGGTTGAGGACGCGGACGAACAGCTCCAGTCCCAGGAGACCGTAGATGACCGACGGGACGCCGGCCAGGTTGGCGATATTGACCTCGATGAGGTTCGAGAGCCAATCGTCGTCCGAATACTCCTCGAGATAGACCGCGGAGCCCACACCGACCGGCACTGCGACGACCGCGGTGACGGCCACGAGCATGAGACTCCCGATCAGCGCCGGAAAGATGCCCGATTCTTCGGGCCGATAGCTCGGCTCACCGGTGATGAAGTCCCAGCTGAGTCGCTTGAACCCGTCGATGAATGTGTCACCGACCAGGATGACCAGGATGATCAGCGGTACGATGACCGCCGCGAGGCACAGGTATTCAAACGCCTTCTCCCCGAGTCTGGCCGACTTTCGCTCGTCGCGATTCACTGTCGACCTCCTCGCGCCAGGCGCTGGCTGATCATATTCATCACGAACGTCATTAAAAATAGCGTGGCGCCGACCACGAAGATCGTCTTGTACTCGATCGTCCCGGTGGGGACGTCGCCCTTGCTGATCTGGACGATGAAGGCGGTCATCGTCTGGACCGGCTCGCGCGGGTCCAGGGTCATCTGGGGGCGCTGGCCGGCGGCGATAACCACGATCATGGTCTCACCGATCGCTCTCGATATCGCCAGCGTGAACGCCGCCGCGATGCCGGATTTCGCCGAGGGCAGGACCACCCGAAAGATAGTCTGCAACTTGCCTGCCCCGAGCCCGTAGGCCGCTTCGCGCAGTGAGTTCGGGACTGCGTAGATGGCGTCCTCGCTCAGCGACGAGATCATCGGGATGATCATCACGCCCATGATGATCCCCGGGCTGAGTGCGTTGTATCCGGACATCTCCGGGATGAACATCCGCAGTATCGGCGTGATGAATACCAGCGCGAAATACCCGTAGACGATGGTGGGGACGCCCGCCAGGATCTCGAGCGCGGGCTTGAAGATCTGGCGGGCGGTATCGGAGGCGAACTCGCTCAGGTAAATCGCCGCGAGCAATCCGAAGGGCAGGGCGACCGAGATCGCGATCACCGACGTCAGTAGCGTGCCCGCAACGAGCGGCCAGACCCCGAATTTTTTATTCGCAAACAGCGGTGTCCACTCGGTCTCGCCGAGATAGTCGATCAGCGAGACTTCCTGGAAGAACTCGAAGGTCTCGAACGCCAGCACCGACAAGATGCCGAGCGTCGTGATGATCGAGATGATCCCACAGGCGAGCAAGACCTTCTCGACGACGCGCTCTTTGACGCCGCTTGCGCCCTTACCCCGGATATCTACACCGGGTCCCCTGGGTGGCTCTGGTACTTCGTCGGCCGAACCCTGAGTCATTCGTTGGTCTCTCCCTCGGCTCCCGCCTCGGCTTCGTCTGCGTTGCCTTCGGCGGCTTCATCTTCGTTGCCGTCGGCTCCTTCGGTCGGCTCGGCGTCCTCGCCCTCGCCAGGCTCCTCGGCGTCTGCACCGGACCTCAAGAGGTCTGCGACCGACACGCCGATCTTGGAGCCCTCTCCTCCGAAGACCGAGCCGGTCTCGCGAGCTTCAAAGCGCTCGAGCAAGAGCTTGTTGGTCTCCTCAGGGAGCGGGACGTAGCCGGCGTATTCGATGAGCTCTTCACTCTCGGTCAGGTAGAACTCCACGAGCTCCGGGACGGCTGGGTTCTCTTCGGCTGACTTCTCGCTGACATAGATGAACAGCGGTCGCGTCAGCGGCTGGTAGGTCGCCTTCGAGATGGTCTCGCGGCTCGGAAGGACGGGCTTGGCTTCCGCGTCGGTCTTGATGCCGACTGCTTTGAGCGAGTCCTTATTCTCGTCGTAGTAGGCAAAGCCGAAGAAACCCAGGGCGTTCGGGTCGTTGGCGACACCCTGGACCAGCACGTTATCGTCCTCGCTGGAGGTGAAGTCGCCCCGGCTGGAGTGTTCCTGTCCGACGACGGCCTGTGTGAAGTAATCGTAGGTGCCCGAGGCGATGCCAGCGCCGTAGAGGCTGAATTTCTTGTCGGGCCAGTCGTCGCGAATCTGGTTCCACTTGGTGACCTTTCCTTCGGATGCGGGCTTCCACATCTTCTCGAGCTCGGCGACGGTCATACTCTCGACGAAGTCGTTGGCGGGGTTCACCACGACCGAAATGCCGTCGTAGGCGACCGGGATTTCGATGTAGCTGATGCCCTCGGCCTTGCACATCTCGACCTCCTCGGGAGAGATCGGGCGAGAAGCTCCGGTGACGTCCAGCTCTCCGCGGCAGAACTTCTTGAAGCCGCCACCCGTCCCCGATACGCCGATGTTGACGCGATGGCCGGATGCGTTTCCGAACTCCTCGGCGACCGCTTCGTTGATCGGGTACACCGTGCTCGAGCCGTCGATGGCAATGAGATTGCTCTTCCCGCTGGCTTCTCCGCCGCCTTCTTCTTCGCCTGCGGACCCTTCCGAGTCGCTCTTGCAGCCAGCCAGCCCGACGCTTGCGACGAGCAGGCCAATCAAAATCATTCGGACATTCATCGTGTGCTCCCTGAGCAGTTCAACTACACCGGATGAGCATAGGTGCAATTCTGAGTTGTTGAGTGACAACGTTGTTACGATTTCTGTCTTCGGGCGCCGTGAGTTCTGGTGTTTTTGTGCGTCGACGGCGACCACTAACCGTTTGGCTAGGGTGTGTTTCGATCAGATTCGTGAGGATGTAAAGAGTCGCGCGCGTCCTTTGGCGCCTGCGCCCGACCTCAGAACCTCACGACCGCCTGCAGGCGGCCATTCCAATCGGTCGCGTCGACGCCCGGCGTCGTGCGCGTGACGGCACCTGCATCTGCCTGAAGCTTGAGCCTGTGCCCGACCAGATAGACGTTGAGTCCGCCGCGTGCCTCCTGGGTCATCGTGTCCTCGGCGCGCGGAATCACCACCGCGTAGCGAACCACCGGCTCGAAGCGCGACGCGAACACGTATCCAGCCTGGGCGCGCACTCCACTGACGAAGATCTCCTGATTGAAAAAGCCCTCGCCAGCCGACCGCGCCGCGGTGTGCCCGGCGGCGACGAACGAGAACCCATGTGCCTTTAGAATGAAGTCCAGGCCGATCTTATCCGCCCGCTCGGCTTGCTCGGGCAAGGCCAGTTGACTCAGCGCCGTCAGTCCGACGCCGAATCTCAGGGGACCGCCCTCGACGTCGCCCTCCGTATATCCCTTCATGTCGTCCGAGGACCACCCGATCCGCGCTGCGAGAGTCGGCTCGAACATTCTCTCGGCGATGTCAGCCGGCGGATTCGTGTCGAGATCCGACCTGGTCCCGTTGTAGATCCCCGCGCTCCACTCGAAACCACTTCGCTTGGAGTTGTGCAACGCGATCCCGGTGTCGTATCCCTCGCCGAACTGGTCCTCGACGATCGAGCGCTCGGCGAATTGCAACCGCCAGTGGGAGGTGAGCTGCTCGCGCATATAGGGGAGGCGATCCATGCCGGCGTACAGATACAGTGAATCTTCGAGGATTTCGTAGTCGATATTCCCCGACAGGAGCCGGACGCTGCCACCGAGGCCCAGTTGGAGTTCCCAATCGAGCCGCGGCGTGAACGCGTGTCCGGACACTTTCACGCGGGCACGGCGAACCAGGAATTGGTACTCGTCGCCGTCGTCGGATGGCTCGTCCACGTCCGTGATGTTGAGGCGAGGGGTGAAGCCGCCTGACAGCTTGACCCGCTGGTTGCCGTCGGCGGTCTCGACCCAGAACCCACCGTCGTAGCCCGATCGAACGCCGTCGGCATCTGCAGGGCTGTCGTCGCCGCTGGCCTTCGCCGAGGCGTCGGTATCTGCTCTGGGCGCCTCCTGCGCGCCAGCGGAGGCGCTGCATAGCAGAGCAGTTGCCAGGAGGACCGCGAACAACGCGCGAGGCCCTCGGAACCACGTCGATGCAACTGCTGACTGCGATCTTGGTCGTGTGCGCGACGTACTGACAGGCATCCCTTCCCTCCGCAAATGACTGACTCCGACAGGCGAATCCTCCCTTCTGCAGCCTTCCTTAACCTAGCCGTCACGCCAACGACAAGCCGATGTCACGGTTTTGGCGGCGTGAGATCGCAAATTGACGGAGACATCCATGTGACATTTCTGTGACATGACCGCCGCAGATTGTGACGGACGACGATCTATTAAAGGATATAAGATTGAAGGGTTGCCATCTTGAACGGGGTCGGTTTACGACGCATATCAACCCGTTGCGGCATCACGACCCCTAAATCTTATTTCCTAAAATAGATCGCCGCAGATTGTGACGGACGACGATCTATTAAAGGATATAAGATTGAAGGGTCGCCATCTTGAACGGGGTCGGTTTACGACGCAAATAAACCCGTTACGGCATCACGACCCCTAAATCTTGATTCGTGTGTAAGAAGTCGGACCGAGCCTCGGCGAGATGATTTTTTCGGTATCGAAGCCGGCAAACGCAGGCGATGCCAACGGCATCGTCGAGTATTGACGGCGAAGATAGCGGGAAAATCAGCCGACGATGGCGACGGGAGACTTTTTACACACGAATCAAATCTTATTTCCTAAAATAGACCGCCGCAGATCTACGACTCCACGACGACCGACGACTACCCGACCGCGGGCAGCGTAAACCAGAAGACCGATCCCCGCGGTTGATTCGCTTCGTACCCGACCTCGCCGCCCATCGTCGTGACGAGGTGTTTGACGATCGAGAGTCCGAGCCCGGTGCCGCCGACATCCCGCGAGCGACCCGAGTCGACGCGGTAGAAGCGCTCGAACAAACGGTCGCGGTGCTGTGGGCCCACGCCGGGGCCGTTGTCCTCGACCCTCACACGGATGGTGGCATCCTCTTTGATGGCGCTCACGGTGACGCGGCCGTCTTCGGAGATGTATTTGACCGCGTTGGTGATCAGGTTGAGCAGCACCTGATCGAGCGCCTTGGTGTCGGCTTCGACGCGGATGTCGGTGGCGACGTGATTCTCCAACTCGATGCCGCGTTCCTCCGCCCGAGCCTGGACGGTGTCCAGCGAGCGCTCCACGGCGCGGTGCAGTGGGATCTTCTCGGTGTCGATGGCGTACTCGCCGGCTTCAATCCGTGAGATGTCGAGGAGGTCGGCGATCAGTCGTGAGAGGCGCTCGGAGTTGCGGATGAGCGCGTCGAGGAAGCGCCGCGCATGCTCGGGTTGGTCGATCGCCCCGTCCTGGAGCGTCTCGGCGGTCGCCCGAATCACGCTGACCGGTGTGCGAAGCTCGTGGGAGACGTTCGCGACGAAATCCCGGCGGATGGTCTCGAGCCGGCGCAACTCGGTGACGTCGTGCATCGCCAGGACCGTACCGATGCTCTCCTGCCTCGCGGCCTGCGCCAGAATTCGCTTCGCCGGGCGCACGGGTAGTTCGAACTCTTCGCTGGTCTCCAGGCCTTGCTTTGCGGTGGCCAGCAGATCCTGGAATCCGGGCACGCGAATGAGCTCGACGATGGGTCGCCCGATCGGTTCCGCGTCCCACTCGAGCAAGTCGAGTGCCGCGCGATTGACGAGCGTGACGCGGTCGTTCTGGCCGACCACCACCACCGCTTCGGTCATCGTCTCCAGGATCGCCTCGAAGCGATTGCGTTCTTCGGCCAGGTCATCGACGGTCTCCTGGAGCTCTCGGGACAGCCGGGTGATGGAGCCGGCGATACCGCCAAAGAGCGCGTCCTCCTCATCGATGGGCATGTCGTCGACCGGGTGGCCGCGCGCGATGCGGCGAGCGTGCTCGACGACTGACTTGAGGGTCTTCGAGAGCAGGTGCGAGGCGAGCCCGCTCATAAATAGAGCGAGCGCGAGGCCGAGCCCGGATGCGATGAGCAGGATGACGCGCAGACGTGCGACGCTCGCGTCGATCTGTTCGAGGGGAAACGATGCCCGCACGAATCCGGTCCCTGCCCGCATGTGGTGAGGGACCGCGACGTAGAGCATTTCTTGCTGGATCGTATTGCTGTAGCGGCGCGCCACGCCATATTCTGCATCGCGAGCCTGCTCGACTTCGGGGCGAGAGCCGTGATCGTCGAGGGATGGCACTTCGTCGGTCGGTACCTCGCTGTCGCCGAGTACCGTGCCCCCGGCATCGATGATGGTGATGCGTGCGGTGGTCGCCTCACCGAGTTTGTCGGCGAATCGGTCGACCTGTTCGGTCGAGCTCATGTCGGTTGCCGCTTCGTAGGCGGTTCGCGTCGCACGTGCGCTGTGCAGCAGCTCGGTCTGGGTGCGATCAATGAGCCAGCCGCGCAGGGCCTGCTCGAGGTAGAACCCACTCGAGAGCCCCACGAAGGCCATCAATGCCATCGATACGAGAAAGAGTTTTCCGCGAACGCCGAGCTTCATGGATGGCGGGTCTACCGAGAGAAATCAGGATGATTCGGGTTTGGCCCGAAAGCGATAACCGACTCCCCGAATCGTCTCGATATAGTCGCCTGCATCCCCGAGTTTTTCTCGGAGTCTCTTGACGTGCGTGTCGACCGTCCGGGTCATGACGTCGGCGTTGATACCCCAGACGTCACTCAGAAGCACGTCGCGGGTCTGAACGCGACCTTTTCGCTCGATGAACGTGGTGAGCAACTTGAACTCGAGGGCCGTGAGGCGAATCTCATCGTCTTCGACCCACACGCGATGCCCAGGGATATCGATGCGGATCTCGCCGAAGCGCAACTCCTCTTCTTCGGTGGCCTCGCCCTCGTCGGGTTCTTGTTGGGACCGGCGCAGGATCGCCTTGACCCGCAAGACGAGCTCCCGAACGCTGAAGGGCTTGACCACGTAGTCGTCCGCGCCCACCTCGAACCCGACGACGCGGTCGATCTCTTCGCCCTTGGCCGTCAACATGATCACCGGGATCTTGGAGGTGTCTGGATTCTCGCGGATCCGCCTGCACACCTCGGTCCCCGACACGTCCGGCAGCATCAGATCGAGCAGGACGAGGTCGGGGTGAGGCGCTGATTCGGCGAGCTCCAGCCCATCAGAGCCGTTGAGCGCGGTCTGGATCTCGAAACCCTCGCGCTCGAGGTTGTACTCGAGCGTGTTCACCAGGTCCTGTTCGTCTTCAACGATGAGAATGGATTTGGGCATGGTCTGCCTCTTTGAGCAGGGATGACTCACTGCGGGGGACTCCCGCATATACTCGACGTTGATCTACCACGTTCGCCGCGCCCGTCGCATCCTGACACTGTAACATCTACGTGAACTGTCGGCGGTGAGCTTGTTGTCCCGGTCCCCAGGGACCAGTCGAGCCGCGTGACAATCGCAGCCACGGGCGCTAATGAAGCAATAAACATGAGGAATCGAGATGGAGAGCATACCATGAGCGAGATCATCTGGAGATTCGATATTCCCCGATTGGACGACGAGTCCGTTGTGCATCCCATCTTCGCTGCGCTAGCAGCGTTGGATGGCTTCGAGCCGGTCGACTACGACCTCAACCGCATGGAACAGTGGCGCGACTTCTCCGTCGAGCGGGTCGTGGTCGACGCCCTGACCCAGCGCACCCAGTTAGTGCGCGTGCGGGCCAAGGACGAGGCCAGTGGACTGGCGATGATCGCCATGGGCAAGCACGACGAACAGCCCACCGCGATCATCCGCCTCCCGGAGCCGGCGAAGAGCTCCGAGTCGATCCGTGCCTGGCGACACCTGTTCGACGATCTCCCGCTGGGGTCGGCCGTGGTGTCCGACCATCGCTGGCGCCGCGCCCTGAGCCGCGGCGACATCTCGGAAGATGTGATCGATGGAATCAGTGGCATGGTCCTCGGCTGGAAGCGCGGCCGCGAGCCGGCCGCGATCGGCACCATCGACGATGAACTCTCCGGCCAGACCTCAGTCGAAGTGCTGCGGGAGGGCGCCTTCGTCGCGCTCAAGCTCGCCGAGACGCCCGAGTTGGACGGTGACGCCCACATCCACGACATCGAGCGGGCGGTTCGCCTGTTGAGGCGTACATGATCGCGCCGCGCACGTGCCTGCTCGGGGCCCTCGACGGGCTGGCGTCCAGACCGATGAAAAGTGCTTGACAAGGTGTAGTGGGGCGCATATAACCCGCGTCCACCGAGGCGAAACTTCGCGTTTCGAAGCGGTCAAAAAGCTGGTTTTGCGTAGATAGCTCAGCAGGTAGAGCACGGCCCTGAAAAGGCCGGTGTCCGCGGTTCGAATCCGCGTCTACGCACTTCGAGAACGTCGGTTCGCCGACGACGGCGCGTGGTCGATTCCACGCGCCTTTTTTTGTGCGATCAACTGCCGCGAGCGGGATCTTTCTTGCCGAAACCTGCCTTGTGACTACGCCCTGCCACATGCTGGCGCTGGATTACTTGCAATGGTCGCCAATTGCGGGTAGAAGGCTATGCCTGATTAGTGGTGGAGGCGCACGGCGACACCATGCGCACGTTTGACTACACCTCCCACGTATCGCTCGCGGGGCTGTAGTCATTTTGGGTTTTGGGTCGCCACAGCGCTTTTCGGCCAAATTGCACCTGAGTTGGTGAAAGAAGGACAGTCTCCATGACCAAACATACACCGTCGGGGCCACTCGCCTCTTTGTTCTCGTCGCGCGGGCTCAAAGCCGCAGCCCTGGGACTCATCGGCAGCGCCGCGCTGGCCGTCAGCGGTTGTGATACCGTCGCGCAGATCAGCTTCACGGAGCGTGGGTTCAATAGCATCGAGTCGTCGGGGTTTGTCCCCTCCGGTGGCGGCTTCGATGGTAGTGTCGACGCGTGCAACGGTACGTCCGGCAATATGACGATGCGCTTCGTCATGACCGATACCCGTAACCGGCCAATTCGACTCGGCGAAGATCAGATCGAGAATCAATCCGTCGAGTTGGACAACTCGAGCGTCAACTTCAGTGAAGACGCGCTCTTCGAGATCCCTCAGGAGACGACGACGCTGGGCGATCTGACGGATGTCCGCGAGTCGCCAACCTGCACCACGGGCGCCACGGATGCATGTGAGACCCCGGGCTTCGGCTGTGGCACGGCGCCGTCGATCCCACAGGACTCGCGTTATAACGCTTGTTTCTCCGGCGGGGGCGTCACGCTCCGCGGCGGAACGGGCGAGCGCGTTCGCTTCGTGAGCAGCGTCGATACATCGAAGCTCTTTGGTGTGGCCTACGAGGTATCTGGTAGCGTCGTCGGCGCGCAGCCCACCCTCAGCGACAACCCGAACTACGACCCGATGGGCACGAATGTCTTCTGGGATCAGGACGGTGACGGAAACGGCGACGTCGAGGTCGACCCGGGTTCATTCACGACCGGTGTCGCCTCGGACCCCGACGAATCGCGTGGCACGTCGGTCAGCCAGATGCTGTCGTCGTACCTCGCCACCGAGACCACGGTGACCGAGGGAGGCCGCCAGATTGCCCTCGGTGGATGGCACTTCAACGAGAGTGCTCCTGTAACCGCGCTCGAAGATCGCGCATGGTCGACCGGCCGAGAGGGCGCCGCGTCGACGATTCAGTCGCTCAGCACGGTGATCAATGGGCGCCGCGACTTCGCGGGGACCCATGCGGAGGTCTACGGCGCCGCGCAGACCATCATCGAGAACAATTACACCGACGACGCGATCAGCAATATTCCCCGCGGCGACAGCATGCTCGAGCAGGGCGTGGATAAGGTGCTCGTGCTCGTCGTCGACGGCCCGGACGACACCCGCGACTCGCTCGACGACCTGATTCAGACTGCGCGAGACAACCAGGTACGGCTGTTCATCGTGCACTACGACACTCCCTTTGACGCCGATATCACCGGACAGCTCTACGACCTCCCGGAATACCTGACGCCACAGACCAGTGGCGATGCCTGCACGGACGATAGCGACTGCAAAAACTTCGAGACGTGCCGCCAGTTCAAGGGCTTTTCATCGGCCGCCGGTGAGGCGACGAAGGGTGTCCCGGACGATTCGTATTGCTTCCCCCAGCGCGACACGGATGGGCGAGTTGGCCCGATCGAAGATTACTCGCGACTGGCGTGCGCCACGGGCGGGGGCTACATCTACCTGCGCTCCCCATATGCACTGCCTCGCGCCACCGAATGGCTTCCGTACACGACCGAGGGACTCTGGGAAGTCGAGGTTAGCTCCGACGGGGTCAACGACCTGTCGGGCAAGCAGGACCTTTTGATGCAGACGCTCTTCGACGTGACGGTCTCCGGGACGAATAAGACCTATCAATTCTCTCAGGTCGGCGGACGCACGACGGGCGGAGCAAACGCCACGATTGCGGTCACCGACACGCGTAGCGCGATTTTCACCGCCGAGTGATATTTTGCTCGGACGTTTGGCGTATGTGCACGCACTCATTCGATTTTTTTGAAGACGCGGTTTAGGAGATAGTGGTGAAGTTTCAAACTCGACCATCACGCCTCGCGGGCCTACTCGTTCTCGCCGGCATGTTGTGCTTCGGCTCGGTCGCACTCGCTCAGGACTCGGGCGAGGGCGGCGACGCAGCGGCTGAGGCAGACGCCTCTGCGGAGGACACGGCCCAGGACGACCAGGAAGAACTCGACCCGAACGACCCGCTGTACTGGGCGGAGATGCGCGACGTCTTCACCGTACAGAAGCGGCCGTTCATCAAGGAGGGTAAGTTCTCCGGGACGCTGTACGCGGGCATCATTCCGAATAATATCTTCGAGCAGTACTTCCCGCTCGGGGCCCGCTTCAATTACTTCATCCTCGAGAATATCGGTCTCGAGTTGTCCGGCTCTTACGCGCTCAAGAACGACAGTGGGCTCTCCGAGACGGTGACCGACCCGCAGGGTATCGGCGCTCAGGAGATCCTGATCGGCGATACGCAGAAGATTCACTCGAGCCTGACGGTGCTGTGGAGCCCCTTTTACGGGAAGACCAGCTTTTATAACTCCGCGCTCAATTACTTCGACCTCTACGTCGCAGCAGGTGCGGGCGTGGTCGTGACCGAGACCCAGCCCGACTTCAACACCGACCCGACCTCCGATACGAACGTCAAGGGCGTGCTCGGGGCGGGTATGGCGTATTACTTCGGCCAGAGCGTGGCGCTTCGATTGGATTACCGCCAGTTTCTGTACAACACCCAGACGGGCGGTCTGACGAAAGCGTCAGAGGTCTCGTTGGGCGGATCGCTATTCTTCTAAAGATGGCAGCCACGCTGCCCACTCGAAAATCGACAGTTGTCATCTGAGGTTTCATCTGATGAAATTTCTCATTGAAAATCAGGAAGTTACGCCGACACTGCTGCCGAAGTCTCCGCTTCGGTGGACGGTGATGTTGCTGGCGGTCTGCGCGGTCATGTTCACCGGAGCGACCGCGATGGCGGCCGATGGTGACGAGAAGGTCAAGGAACGGTTGGACGAGTATTGGTCCTCCGAGCGTGACCTTCCCAGCCTCGAGGAGCGCATGTACGACCGGGAAGGCAAGGTCTCGGTCGGGGCGTTCGCCGGCGTTTTGTCGAGCGAGCCGTTCTTCTGGTACGTGCCGGTTGGGCTCCGCGCGGGCTATCACTTCACGAACGAATACGGCATCGAAGTCGAAGGCTCGTTCATGGACGCCGAGGGTCTGCTGCACCATCAGACGAGCCTGAGCGACTTTTTGACGACGTCACGCGGTGACTCATTCGACCTCGCGACGGATACGGAAGACCGATTTAAGTGGCGAGCGCACGCGATGTTTATGTGGCACCCGCTCTATGGGAAGCTCGCCGTGCTCCAGCGCAAGCTGTCGCACTTCGACTTCAACCTCGGCATCGGTGCCGGCGCTGTCAGCGTCCAGCGTCCCAACGCGACGCGGACAGACTTCGAGACGACCATCCAGCCCGAGGTTGTACTGGGCGGAGGTGTCCAGTTTTTCGCCACGGAGGCACTCACGCTCCGACTCGAGGGGCGCGGCTACATCTACCAGGGAGCCGAGACGCCCACAGCACAGAGCTTCGGTGAGCGCCTCCAGGTGCCGACCGAGTTTCTGGCTGGCGTAGGATATACGTTCTGAGGCACGGAGACGGCCGGCGCCGAGAAGAGCGCCGACGATGCATGTGCCCTCAAAATCATCGGGCCCGACGCCACAAGGCGCGGCCCAGGAAGCGACTGAGAAGAAGATTTATGCGACTTAACAGCCGAGAGACCAGCCGCTGGTTCACGCTCTTTCGACGGGTTTGCGCTTGCCTACTCGTCGCGGCGCTGTGGGCGGCCCCGTCGTCCAGTGCGTACGCTCAGGACGACATGGACAAGCAAAAGATCGTCAATATGTCCAAGATGGGGCTGGGTGCCAACGCCATCAAAGGCGCGATCGGCTCCACGAGCCCCGACGACTTTCAGCTGACTCCCGAGGACCTCGGCGAGTTGCGCATCCAGGGCGTCGATGAGGAAGTCATCACCTACCTGAAGGACAATGGGTACGTGGAAGGCGAGAAAGAGACTGCCGAGAAGGATGAGCCGGCCGATGAGGGCGAGCAGACCGCTCCGGCGGACGAGGGCGATTCAGGCGCTGGACCTGCCCCTGCTCCGGCGCCCGGCGAAGAGGGCGAAGAGGGCGAGACCCTCAGCGAGGAGGAGCTCGAACAGCGCGTCGAAGAGAAGATCCAGGAACGCGACCGCCAGCAGCAGCAGGCCCAGGAGCGCGAGCGCAAGCTCGAAGCTGCTGCCCGCAAGCTGCCGCAGGCCAAGCGCGCGCTCGGCGACGGCAATAATATGCAGGCCGCCAAGCAGTACCTCGAGTACCTTTCGTTGAACCCACCTCAGAACTCGGACAACTGGTACGAGGCGAAGTTCGGCCTGGCAAAGGCCCTCTACAAGCAGGGTATTCTGTCCGGCGCGGCAACGCCGCTGCTCGAAGTTCTCCTGGCGGGGGCCGAGCGCCCTCACTTCAAAGAGGGCTTCTACATGCTCGAGAAGCTCACCGCCCGCATCGGTTACCAGCCGCCGATCCTCGAAGAGATGACGAAGACTTATATCGGGGACTTCAACGACGACTTCAAAAACGACTTCCACTACTACCTCGGCAAGTTCTTCTACGACTACGGCAACGCTGACAACGCGATCGAATACCTCGGCAAGGTCACCGAAGGCGCGCCCGACTATCCGGAAGCGCGCTATCTGATGGGCGTCGCGCGGCTCGACAAAGCCGCAGCCGGCGGCCAGGAACAGGCCATCACCGGGGATGCCCTCCGCAACTTCGAGGAAGCGATCCTCGCGGGTGAGGACGAGCCCGGTGGTAACGAAGAGATCCTCCAGCTCGGCTACCTCGCGCTGGCGCGTTCCTTTTACGAAGCCGGCATCTACGACGTCGCGCTGTACTATTACCAGAAGATTCCGAACCAGTCGGCGCGAAACGCCGAGGCGGAATTCGAGACGGCCTGGGCCTACTTCGTCAAGAACGACTTCAAGCGCGCCCTCGGTCAGTTCCACACCCTGCACAGCCCCTACTACGAGAAGTGGTACTTCCCGGACCTCTATATTCTGGAGTCCGCGGTCTACCTGAACCTGTGCAAATACGAGAAGAGCAAAGAGGCCCTCGCATCCTTCCAGGATAAATTCCTGGACAAGCAGCCTCGCCTCCAGACCTTCCTCGCGGAGACCACCGAGCCAAAGGCCTACTGGGACGCGATCTCGGTGGCTTTCGAGAATCAGAACAGCCAGGAAGGGCTGCCGGTGATGTTCGCCAACGCAGTCCTCGACGACCTCGCGTATTACAACACGTACAAGGTCATCAATGTGTTGCAACAGGAACGCGATCAACTCCAAGGGAATATTGGGGCGCTCGGTGAGTTTGGTGAGGAGGTGCTAAAGCGCGTCGAGGAACAGCTCGACACCAAGACTCAGGAGGGCGGCATTCTCGTTCAGCGTCGCCTCAATGAAATCAATGAAGAACTACTGAACTACGATGCACAGGCGACCAAGATCTCCTTCGATATCGACAAAGAGGAGTCCGAACGCCTACGAGAGCAACTCCAGAATCGCGAGACCGACGAGACCGGACCCGAGAAAGGGACCACGCTTCTCATCGTCTCCGATGACTTCACGCCGTGGCCGTTCGAGGGCGAGTATTGGCTCGACGAGGTCACGAATTATCGCAGCAGACTCCGCTCAGAGTGTGTAGAGCAATGAAGAAACAACGCAACATCAAACGCATCATCGTCGGTTCTTTGCTGCTGATGGTGGCGGGGTTCGCCTCGACCGCCTCGGCGCAGGACGTCTCGAAGGAAACCCGCGACCAGGCGGTGACTTCCGATACGCAAGAAGAGGCCCAGAAGCGCGCGGAGGAGCTCGGGAAGCGGCTCGACCAGGATCGCACGAAGGAAGACGATGAGCCGAAAGGCCCAGAGGCGACCCTCGAGCAATTCCAGGATGAGCAGCAGGAGATGACTCCCGAGGAGATCGCCGCGCTCAAGAAGCGCCTGCGCGAGAAGAACCGGGAGATGATCGGCAAGCTCGACAAGATCATTCAGGCCCAGCCCTACAGCGATCAGAAGCCGGAGTGGATGTTCCAGAAGGCCGAGCTCATGTGGGAACTCCGCAACTGGGAGTACCTCGAAGCGCGCGCGAAGTGGAACCAGTGCAACCAGGCGGCCGAGGGTGGGACCGCGTCGGACTGCGGCGAGGAGCCGGAGGCCGACTACAGCGACCCGCAGAAGATCTACAAAGAGATCTTGAGTCAATATCCGAAGTACTCGCGGCTCGACGAGGTCATCTACCGACTCGGCAGCGGTCTTATCGAGGCCGGAAAGGGCGTCGAGGCGATCGGCTACCTCCAGAAGCTCGTCAAGAACTACCCGAATTCGAAGTACGTCCCCGACGCTCACCTGGCGCTCGGCGAGTACTTCTTCAAGAAGGAGATGCTCGGAGCGGCCCGCGACAATTATCAGGCGGTCCTGGAGTTCGAGAACAACAACAACTACGACTTCGCGCTCTATAAGCTCGGCTGGGTCTACTACAACCAGGGCGAGTTCCGCGACAGCATCAACACCTTCAAGAAGGTCGTCGAGCGTACCGATGAGAAGCTCGGCTTCCAAAAGCAGGCCCTCAACGACCTTATCGTCGCATTCGCTGAGATCGACCAGGGTTGGAAGGAAGCCCGTGCGTATCTGAACAAGCGCGGCAAAGAGCAGGAGTTCGTCTACACGAAGATCTCGCAGATGGCCGGTCTCTACGAGGCGCAGGGCAAAGACGAGATGGCTGTCGACGTCTACACCTGGTTCATCGACGAGCGCCCCAACCACAAGCGTATCCCGATGTGGATGGAGTCGATCATCGTCGCCAAGAAGAAGATCAACGACTTCGACGATCTCGAAAAGACGATGAACAAGTACAATGCGTACTTGGACCCCGACGGAACCTGGTGGAAGAAGAACAAGGACGAGGAAGGCGCGATCAACAACGCCAAGCTGCTCGTCCAGGCGTCGCTGGCATTCCTGGCGAATACCTACCACCGCCGGGCGCAGGACCAGGATGTTCAAGCGGATTACGTCAAGGCGACCGAGTACTACAAAGAGTTCATCGCTCGCTTCCCGACGAACCCGTCGTCCTTCGACATGAACTTCTTCCTGGCGGACATTTATCTGCTCAAGTTGGAGGAGTATGCGAAAGCCGCGCAGTACTATCAGAAGGTCGTCGACCTCTATAAGAACGACAAGGTGCCGGACGGCGCGGAGGAAGAAGATGTCGAGGCGATGGTCAAAGACTCGGCCTATGGCGTAGTCAACGCCTACAACGAGCTGGTCAAGACCAACCACGAGGACAGTATCCTGGTGGAGATGGCCCTCAACGCCGAGCGTCCTGGGGACGATATCCAGGCATCGGACAGCATCGATGATGAAGGTCAGGCCAAGCCCAACGAGAAAACCGACCTCTTGGAGTACGAGAAAGGCTTCGTCGAGGCATCCGACCAGTACTCGAATCTGTATCCCAAGGAAGAGATCACGCCGACCATCGACTTCGTCGCCGGTCGCGTCTACGAGTCGCGCGGGCAGTACGACAAGTGCATCCCGCGCTACGAAAATATCATCGAGAACCACGGCAAGCATCGCTACGCGAGCTTCGCAGGTAACCGCCTCATCGTCGCGAACTACGCGCTGCAGCGCTGGGACGAGGTCGAGGAGTGGGCGCGTTATATGATGAAGAACAAGATCTTCGACGTGACGCCAAAGGACGACCTGCAGGCGGCTATCGCGCTCGCGATTAACGAGCGGGCCAAGCAACTCAAGGACAACGAGAAGTTCGACGACGCAACGACCGAGTTGCTTCGACTCGCCGAGGAATTCCCCAAGTCGGAGTTGGCTCCGGGGGCGCTCTACAACGCCGCTGCGATTTACGAGCAGGGCGAGAAGGTCAAGGAGGCCGTCGAGGTCTACGAGCGCGTCGTGAAGGAGTATCCGAAGAGTCCGCAGGCGCCCGACGCTCTGTTCGTGATGGGCGCGATCTACGAGTCACGCGCCGACTTCGACCAGGCGGCAACCTACTTCGCACGCATGGCGTCTACCCAGGAGTACACGAATCGACAGGGAGACGAGGTCGAGTACAAGGACCACGAAAACGCCGCCAACGCGATCTATAACGCCGCGGTGTTGCGCGGTGCGATGGAGCAGTGGGAAAAGGCGATTGACACCTTCGAGAAGTACATCGACCTCTACGGAGACCGGAAGGAAGAGGCCGACAATGTGCTGACCGTGCGGCTGCGGCTCGGATACCTCGAGAAGAACAAGGAGGACTGGGACGCCGCGATCGACCGCTTCGAGGACTACCTCGAGCTCGATGACGCCAAACCCGCGAAGGTCGTCGACGTCCACACCGAGTTGGGTCGCCTGCTCATGAAGACCAAGCCGCGCAATTGGGAAGACAAGGCCGACGAGCACTTCACGAAGGCGGTCTCGAAGTGGAAGGAGCTCAAGGAAGACGCCGCCACCGAAGATGAGGCCAAAGCCGCGCGTTATTCGGCCGCCGAGGCACGATTCCTTCAGGGTGAGGTCTTCTTTCGCGACTTCAACGAGGTCGAACTCGAGTTCCCGATGCCGACGCTGCAGAAGCGGCTGGTCAAGAAGGGTGAGATTCAGCAGGAAGCTGAGAAGATCTATCAGGAAGTCATCGGTATGCAGAATCCGCACTGGGTCGCCGCGGCGTCGTACCGAATCGGTCAGATGTACCGCAGCTTCGGCGACCAACTCTACAACCTTCCGCTACCCGAGGGCCTGAGTCAGGAAGAAGAAGACCAGTACCGCATGGTCCTGGATATGGACTACGTGACTCCGCTCCAGGAGAAAGCCCTGAAGGCATTTAATACCGCGTTGAACCTGGCCTTGAAGTTCGAGGCCTACAATGAGTGGAGCTCGAAGTCGGCCGCTGCCATCAGTGAGCTCGACGACACGACGTACCCGATTACCGGGCAGGAAGGCGTCGACGTCGAGCACGACCGCACGAACTTCTTCGTGCCGGAGCCGGTCACTGACCTGCGTTCCGTTGTCGACCGCGTCAAAGCACGCAAACCGGCCGAACCGGCCCCCGCGCCGACGCCCGAGGGCGATGAAGCCGGTGCCGAAGAGGGCGAAACGGGTGACGCTGCAGCCGCCGACCAACCCGAGACCAACTAACTGGACACCACGAGACTAACGATGCGAGGGCTTCGGCCCTCGCAACTCGAGTCTATTGATCCTCGAGATCAGGACAGAAGCATGAATATCTGGCCCCAAAGCACGACACGTCATCTCATCGCGATGCTCGCGTTGCTTTTCGCCGCCACGTCTTTCTGGGGGTGCAAAAAGCAAACGAAGGAGGACGAGGAGCCTACCGAGCAGAAGGTCGAGAAGGCTGAAATCGAGAAGATGGCCGAAGAGACCGGTATGGACGTCTCGACGCTCGAGGCGTTCCAGGACGGCTCTGCAGAGATGAAGAAAGCCGAGCCTGACATGGCCAAGGCTGCAGAGCTCTTCGAGCAGGTCATCGAGGCCGAGCCGACGTTCGCCGAGGCCCACTACAACCTCGGGATCGCATACTCGAAGATGAACCAGCACGAGAAAGCGGCCGAGCATTTTGAAGTCGCTCGAGAAATCGAGCCCGAAGTTCTGGACCATACGGTTGCACTGGCGCAGGCCTACGCGGTCAACGAGGAGTACTCGCGGGCAGCGACGCTCTTCGAGGAAGTCGTGGCGCGCCAGCCAGAAAACCTGACCGCGAAGAATAACCTCGCCATCCTCGCACTACGCGATGGTGACGTCGAAGAGGCGATGGGCCACGTGCGCGACGTCCTGCGCGAAGACAATCAGAATGTTGGGGCCCTCAATACGCTCGGGCTGATCTATAGCCAGCGCGACAATATGTCGCTGGCGAAATACGTGTTTCAGAAGGCGATCCGCATCTCGTATTGCGAGTCCGAACCCGGCGAGACTGAGGAAAGCGCTGAAGAGCAAGTGCAGGAAGATCTCGAGGAGAGTCCGGAAGAAGAGGCCGCTGAAGAGGACGACCAGCCCGAACAGAAAGAGAAGTGCGTCAAGCGGCCCGACCCGGACGTGCACAACAACCTGGGGATGGTGTTCATGCAAGAGGACAACGTCCCGAACGCGGTCAATCAGTTCCGCGCGGCGATCGAGGCGAATCCTAACTACCTGGAGAGTCGCCTGAACCTGGGAGCCATCCTCATCGAGTATCTCGATTACGAGCGCGCCGGTAACCAGTTCACCGAGGCGGTACGTATCGCCCCGAACAACTGCACCGCACATCTGGGACTCGGTGCCGCCAAGTACGGCGCCGCGGAGTTCGAGTCGGCCGCGGACAACTACAAGTACTACGTGGACAAGTGCGACGCGGACCACAAGTCGAGTTATCAGCGTCTGGCGAAGCTCTACGAGAGCCAACTCGATGACCCGAAGCAGTCGATCACCTATTACGAAAAGCTCATCGAGCTCGAAGACGACGAGAAGAAGGTCGAGAACTACAATGCGATGATCAACTTCTTGAAGAGCCAGGTGGAGTCCAAAGAGCAGAAGGAGCCTGAAGAAGACGCGGCCGACGAGGGTGCTGAGGACGCACCTTCAGAAGGCGAGGGCGAAGAGGGGGCTGAGGACGCGCCTGCAGAAGACGAGGGTGAAGAAGACGCAGTGGAAGAAGACGCCGGAGAATAGCAGCGTGTTGCAGATCCGGTTCTGTGTGGTGCGGCCCTCTTGGCCGCACCGGCAGCCTCCAGCAAGGACGCAGCACGGCTAGTCGAGGCATGAAGAGGCCGCTCTCCCACGAGCGGCCTTTTTCAGTTCTTGCGGTAACCTCGGCCAACGTGAAAAGCTGTGCGTCTCGGGACAATCGCGCGCTGGAGGCGCAGACATCACCATCACTCGGGATCCCTGACCTTACTATTTTCGGAAGATCAGAGACCGCGCATTCGTTGCCAGACCGGGTGCCGGCGGCTGTTTCGGCGGCAGTATTCGGATCGGAGAGCTGGCTCATGTAGAGTCGGAGCAACCGTTTCGTTGACGCTGTCCCGCAGGCTCTGGTATTTTCCTTTAGACCAAATGTCTGCTCAGTCAATCATGTGCGGCAAACCGAAGAACGTTCCGCACTTAAGCGACAACAAGAGATCCAAATCGCTCGATGTTCGTTTGAAGGGAAGACGCCGAGTGATTCCACAGAGAGGATGTCATTATGCGAAAAGTCATCGCACTCACATTTGTAGCGGCGCTGATGTTGTTCAGCGCCAGCGCCTTCGCTCAGGATTCGGGCGGAGACGACAGTCGATCGAAATTCTACGACTTCAACGACATGCTCGTTGACGGGCGTCTCAAGACGCCGGACCTGATGAAGACGGACGCGCGCGGCAAGGCCAAGTTCAATCGTCTTCTGCAGCTCAAGAAGAGCTTTATCCCGAAAATCAGAGAGTCGACCGAAGAAGCTGCGCTTCAATAGTCACACCGTGCTGCCAAGAGGGCAGCAGCGGTAACCAAGAGCCGACAGGCTCGATTTTCCAGTCTATCTCGAATCGCCGGGAAGGAGTCTTTCCACGATGAAAATCGTTTGCGGAAGCTGTGGGGCCAAGTACTCGATTGCCGACGAAAAAGTCCAGGGCAAGGTCTTCAAGATCCGCTGCAAGAAGTGCAGTAACGTCATCGTTGTCAAAGGCAACCAGGACGAACAGGCAGCCCAAGAAGAGGCTGCAGGTGCGGATGATTTCGGTGGGGCTTACGGAGGCACTGCGGGTGCCTCTGAGTGGTATGTCGTCATTGACGGCGACCAGGTCGGTCCCATCACACCAGAAGAAGTCGAAGCGTATGCGGCCTCGGGTCGCATCTCCGGGGAGACCTACGCCTGGCGCGAAGGACTGGATGACTGGGCGAGCCTGGCGAGCCTGGATGCGTTTGCACATCTTGCAGACTCCGGCGGTATGCCGGCCGAAGAAAAGACTGTCGTCGCCGATCAGGGCTTTGGTGACCAGGAAGAAGAACCTGCGCCAGCCCAGGCCGACCACGGTATCCCGGACGAGGATGCCACGACGGTGATGCCTGCGGATGATTTCCGCTCGCAGATCGAAGAGAAGGAGTCGCAGGTCGCCGCTCAGGAAGATATGGGCGGATACGACGACCAGGGTGGCTTCGGGGCCGCGGACTCGGAATCCGGGTTCGGCGAGCAGGACGATTACGGTTCTGGCGCTTACGCCTCGGGCGGCAGCAATGCAGCTGCGTTCGAGGAGTCCAGTTACGGCGACCAGGGCGGTGGCTTCGCCGAGGAGTCCTATGGAAGCCAGGCCGGTTCCATGGACGAAGATGCCTTCGGCGACGAAGGTGGCTACGACGAAGGTGGCTACGACGAAGGTGGCGGCGGTTTCGACAGCTTCGAGGACGAACAAAACTACGGCGACTCCGGCGACTACGCCGGTGACTACGCAGACGATGCCGGCGGAGGCGACGCCGGCGGGATGTTCTCCGCGTTCGACTCGGCCGATGAGCCGGACGACGGCGGATACGGCGGTTTTGACGACTCCGGTTTTGATGACAGCGCCGACACCGGTGGCTCGCAGGCCGGCGGTGGAGACGGCGGCCAGCAGGACGCCAACGATCTCTTCGCCTCCCGTAACGAAAACTCCGTTCTGTTCAGCCTCAGTAGCCTCGACCAGGTCGACGCCGTCGGCGACGAAGGTGGGGGCGGCGGTGGAGGCGGCATGCCCGGCGGCATGGGTGCCATGGCCGGCGGCGGAGGCGCAGGCGGTGGTGGCGGTCAAGACAGCACCACCGAAGGCTCCGGCCTGATCGATATTCAGTCGCTCGCATCAGCGCACAGCTCGATGTCCGGAGGCGAAGCAGCAGCCGGCGGCGGTGGTCCGTCCGGCCCCGCATCCGGCCCCGACGACCCATTCGGCGCCGGGACGATGAGCATGCCGGCTCTGATGCCGATGGGCAGCAAGAAGAGCAACAAGGGGCTCTATATCGGGCTGGCGATTGCCGGTGTGCTACTGCTGGGTGGTATCGCCGCGGCGGCCTACGTATTCCTCACTCAGGACGACAAGCCACAAGAGAAGGTCGTCATTAAAGAGGTCATCAAGGAGGCCGCACCGAGCGACCCCGAAGCCGACAAAGAGAAAGAGAAGGAGCAACAGGCAGCCGACGAAGCCGAGCAGGCAATCAAGGAAGGCGAGAAGTCCGCTGACGAAGAGGGTGATGAGGAGGAAGGCAAGGACGAGGAGAAGCAGGAAGTCGCCAAGAAAGACGACGACTCCGACCGAAGCGGCAGTAGTACCGCATCCAAGCCCAAGCCCAAGCCCAAATCCAAACCAAAGCCCAAGCCCACGCCGAAGAAGGATGATGATATCGATAGCATCATCGGTAGCGTCGGTAGCGGCGGGGACAAGAAGGAAGAATCGAGCGGCGGAGGTTCCTCCGCGGATTCGGACTTGCCCAAGAAGCTCAGCCGTTCGATGGTTCGAAACACCATCCGCAAGTACAACGGTCGTGTCCATAACTGCGGGAAGTCTTCCAATAAGAACAACCTCAGCGGTCGTATGATGGTCCGCATCACCGTCCAGCCCTCGGGCCGAGTTTCCAATGCCGGGGTGACGACGAGTAAGTTCAAGGGAACCGATGTCGGCAAGTGTGTCGCCGGTGTCGCGCGAAGCATGAAGTTCCCGGCGACACAGGATGACCTGACGATCAATTATCCGTTTACGATTCGCTGACACATGGCGCGTGCATGGATCAGAAAAAGCCCGGCCAGCGATGGTCGGGCTTTTTTTATTCTTCCGTCTCGAGGAGTCGCTGGAGCCGATCGTCCTCGATCCGTACGGCGATGGTGGAAGCATCTGCGACGGTGACCCGTCCGGGGGGAAACCCCTTCGGCTTCCGGACGTATTTGGCCTTCGTGTAGGTGACGTCGACGAGGGTGTCTTTTTTTCCCTGTGAAAACCAGGCGGCGAGCGTCGCGGCATCGAGCAGATCCTCTCCGTGCGGGGAGTCCTGCTTTTTGTTCATGCGCAGCAGCACGTGTGCGCCAGCGTAGTCCCTGGCGTGCAGCCACATGTCCCGGCCGCGGGCGACGGCCGTGCTGACCGTGTCGTTGTCCGCGGCTCCGCGACCCACGATGATTTGGGCTCCACTTCCCGCGTGAAATATACGGTAGGGCTTGCGTTTGTCCGGCCCGCCGCCACTGGAGCTCGGCTTCGGTCGCGGGAGCAGCCCCTCGGAGCGAAGTTCGTCGCGAAACGAGGCGAGGGCCGAGTGTCCCTCGAGCGTATCGAGCGTCTGACGAGCCTCTCGAGTGGCCGCGAGCTCCGACTCCGAGGTTTCGAGTCGCTCCAGAATCCGGTCTGCGGCCTTGTTGTAGCGCTTATACTCGTGGAAATAGTGCTCGATATTTTCCTGTAGATTCTTCGCGGGGTCGAGTGGGACTTCGACGACGGGTTGCCCTTCCTCGTAGAAGTCGGGCACCTCGACCGACTCAGCACCTTTGTCGACCTGTCCCCAGGCGGACTGCAAGAGCTCGCCGCGGCGCTTGAATTGCTCGGCGTTTTCGGCGCGCTCGAGGTCCTCGTGGACGTGCTCGATGCGGCGCTCGAGGCGTTTGATCTGTCGGTCCAGTTGGCTTTCGAGTTCCTGCCGGAGATCTTCTTGCTCGAGGCGCGTCTCGCGCTCGTCGTAGTGCTGCTCGATGATTCTTGATCGCGCGAAACCGTCGGCTGGGACATCTTCGATGCCCCACCGAATCGTATCGCCCTTTGAAAATGGGGGAGGCGCCGGCGGCAGCACGTACGGCTGGCCGCGGCTCAACGGTCGATCGCCGAGGGCATCGCCGTTCTGCTGACCGAGGATGCGGTCCTCGGCGTCCAGCAAATACAGATTGGGATGTCGGCCGAAGAGCTCGGCAACCAGGGCGACCTCGACGAGTGGAGCGGCTCCTCCAGAGTCGTAGTCGAATTCGGGGTCAGAGGCGGTCAGGTCGAGGCGGAGGATGCGGTCGTCGTTGAGCATGTCCACCGACTCGAGGCGCGCTCCTTCGACCCACTTGCGCAGCAACATCGTAAAGGGGCTGGGTCGTGGGGGTTGCGCGGGCTTGTCGGTCACGACGTGCGCACGTGTGAGCTTTGGCTCCAGGCTGATCAGGAGCAGTACCGTCTCCCCAGGGATCCGCATGCGAAGGATTCGCGTGTCCGGGTCGACCTCCAGCACGCGCTGGACGGCCGCGACACCCTCGAGAGGAGCGAGTTCTTCGGCAACGAGTTCGAGTTCTGCGCGTGTGAGAGTCATGCCCCAACACTATGCACGATCGCAACGATAGACCAAGGGCGTGTGCGGTGCTCGGACGCTCGGACGAAATGTCTGCGCTGTAAGGATGTGCGCCGACCACGTATAATATCCCACGTCCACGTAGGGCGTCGTAGAAAAGTTGCTCGGCCCGTGCACTGTGTTAGCGTGGACCAGAATTCGAAGGGCGATCCCGGGAGAAAGACCGCTTATGAGCCGCATCAAGACCAGAAATTGGGCATGGACGCTCGTCGCAGCTCTATTTATTGGAGCCACGGTCATGGCTGCAGGATGCGCTGGCGCGCAGCAAAAGAAGGACGAGCAGCAAAAGACCAAAGACGCCGAGTGGCACTACGAGATGGGGGCGGGGTATTTCGAGTCCCAGGAGATTCCGCTGGCGATTCGGGAGCTCCACAAGGCCATCGAGATGAAGCCCGACCTCTACAAAGCGCATCATTTGCTGGGGTTTATCTACATGGGGCGGCGGGAATACGCGAAGTCGATCCAGCATTTCAAAGAGACGTTGCGGCTCAAGCCGGAGTACCACTTCGCGAAGAATAATCTCGGCACGGTCTATCTGGCGATGGAGCGCTGGCGAGAGGCGGCTGAAATCTTCGAAGAGCTGCTCGATCAACCGCTCTACACGACGCCGGAGCTCGCCCACAATAACCTGGGCTGGGCGTATTATAACCTCAGAGAGTATCGACAGGCGCTCCAGCACTACAAAAAGGCGACGTTCCTCAAGCCGCAGATGTGCTTGGCCTACAATAATATGGGCCGCGTACACGAAGCGATGGGCAATACGTTGCAGGCCAGGTCGCAGTATCAGAAGGCGATTCGCAAGTGCCCGAATAATTACGCC
Organism: Myxococcota bacterium; assembly: GCA_051747295.1. Classification (GTDB taxonomy): domain Bacteria; phylum Myxococcota_A; class Bradymonadia; order Bradymonadales; family Bradymonadaceae; genus JBNJFZ01. The sequence continues at coordinate 26,994 of JBNJFZ010000006.1, read as the reverse complement.
GAGCCGCACTTCAACCTCGGCAAGCTGCTCCAGAAGCAGGGATCGTCGGAGGCGCGGGCACACTTTCAGCGTTGCCATCAAATCGAGCCCGAGTCGAACCTGGGGGAGCGCTGCAGGCAGTATCTGCAGGTTCGATAGGCCGCGCCATCAGAAGACACATAGTTCAGCCCATGAATCTCAATACGTCGTCCTCAGCCAGGTGCACAGCAGCGGTGGTCGTGCTCGTACTACTGTCGGTCGGGCTCATCTCCTGTGGCGAGTCGACCAAGGTGGCTTCGGATCCGCCGGCGCCGGTCGATCCAACGCGCGTCTACGTAGAGCAGTTGCTTCCCGAGCTCGACGATGATCTTCGCCAGCACGCGGAAGCCGTGGCGGTCGGAAAGGCTCTGGAGACCATCCTGAGCCGCGAAGTGCGCCGCTCCTGGAACGCTCGCGTGGCCGACGGGATCAAGTACGCCGACCTCTTCGAGCGAATCTACAAGGAACGTGACTACCATAAGGTGTTCGCGAGGTCTGACGGCCTCACGCCAGCCGGCCAGGCGGTGCTCGAGGTACTTCTGGACGCTGAGAGGCATGCGTTAGACCCGTCGCCGTACCATGTCGCCCGGATTCAAACGCTGGTATCCAAGCTCGAGCAGGGTTCGAAAGGCGAGCCGACCTGGTCGACGATCAAGCTGGATGGGAGTGAGGCCGAGGGGCTGGTTCGTTGGATGAAAAAGCATGACCTCGAGCCGCACAAGCCGGCAACCCGCTCGGCCATTCTCGATGCGATGGTCGGGGCGAAGGTGGACGTGTCCCGCGAGGGCGAGGTCTTGTCGAGCCCGGCGCCGCGCATTACGTCCAAGATGGACGCGTTCCTCGAGGCGTTCGATAAGAACGCCGAGGCAAACGCTGAGCTCGAGTTGCGCACCGCGGACGGAGCACTGCGTTATGCGCGCGACATGAAACACTTCAACCTGGCGCGGCAAGACTGGCGCGACTTACGCGACGCCGGCGGCTCGAAAGCCCTGATCTACGGCCGGCTCGAGCAGACCTTCGATGCTCTCGCGACGGCCGACGCACGGGAAACGCTGGGGGTCCTCGAGGGACTCGAGCCCGAGCATCCTCAATACGACAAGCTGGTCGGCGGGCTGCAACGCTATCGGGCGATCGCGGCCGAGGGAGGCTGGCCAGAGGTCCGGCGTACATCCATCGAGCCGGGGCACAAATCGCCGCGCGTGGGCGTGCTTCGCGAGCGACTCGCCGCGGAAGGCTACCTGCCACGTCGGGGGGCGGACCGTGGCGCGCGGGCTCCGGACAGCGAGCGGGACGCAGACTCCGTCGCTCCAGGAGAGTCGGCCGGCGCTGCGGAATCACGCTCCGATTCCGCTGGTCACCCGGACGCCGAGCCGGGCGAGCCCGACGCAAACGTCGTGGACGAGGCGCTCGTCTCAGCGGTGAAGAGCTACCAAATAACTCACCAGTTCGACCCCGATGCGGACCCGACGCCGGGCTTCTGGCGGAGCCTGAACGTTCCGGTCGAGGAGCGGATCGAGCAAATCGAACTGGCTATCCAGCGGTGGCGAGAGTCGCACTACATGGGCGAGTCGGAGTTTATTATGGTGAACATCCCGGACTTTCACGCAGAAGTGTACCGGGATGGGGAACGTCAGATGCGCTTCCGGGTCGTCACCGGAAACAACAAGCGGGTGTGCGACGAGGAAACGGGCGAGTGGACGTACCCGAATGCCACGCCAGTCATGATGGCGGAGCTCGACCACGTCATCGTCAATCCCTACTGGTACGTGCCCGGTCGAATCATCCGCGAAGAGCTAGAGCCGAAGCTAGAGAGTAACCCGGACTACCTCGAGGAGAAGAACTACGAGCGGGTTCAGCTCGGAGGGAAGGAGACGATTCGCCAGAAGCCCGGGGACGAGAATGCGTTGGGTCGGGTGAAGTTTATCTTCCCGAATCGCCATAACGTGTACATGCACGATACGCCGCACAAAAAGTACTTCGACTTTCCAGTTCGGGATTACAGCCACGGTTGCATTCGCGTCCACAAGCCGCGCGAGTTGGGGGAGTACCTGCTGGCGCATGATCCGGCCGGAACCGGCTACGAGCTCGAGAAGCTCATCGAGAAGGGCGATCAAAAGTACATCGAGCTCGATAAGAAGATCCCGGTTTTTCTCGAGTACTACACTGTCCGCGTCGATGAGCAGGGACGCTTGAACTTTCTGGCGGATATCTACCACAGCGATCGGGTGCGCCTGGCCGAAGACAGCGAAGAAGCTGTGAGCTGTAAGCGAGCGCGGCGAAGCTCGCCGCCCGAGCCCGTTCAGGATGCAGACGAGAGCGAACCAGAGGGCGTAGACTCCGACCTCGGCCCTTGAAAATCGTTTGTAGCAGCCGCTCGATTCGGGGCATCACCGTGTTTTCTGCGAACTCTTTGCGGTCTGGATTTGTTGAATCGCGACCGTAGCTAACTCCGCGAAAATCGAAGGGACGTGGGGAGTACGTCATGGTCGCAACACGGCGATGAATGCGGGAAAAAGTCGGATGTCGATGGATATCGCGGTTGAAGTGAACCTTCATACGGGTTATTTGTTTGGAAGTCTTACGGCCAAGCAAAGCATCGTTGAATGTTCCAGATTAAGACGGACATCCGGCAGTATAACTGCGAGACCCATGAAAAGGTCGAGAAGTTGATCCGTAATTGGGTCATTCGTCCGTCGGACCTCATTTACAATGAAGACAAGGGGGAGTGGAATCCCATCGGGCAGCACCCGACTTTCGACGAGCTGTTTCGTGAGCTCGAGGATGAGGAGTCGCGTGTTCCGGACACCGTGGTCACCTCGGATCGCCCGAGTGGCGACGATGAGGATGGCGGGGAGGTTACTCAGATCACCGAGAGCCCGCTCGAAGACGAGGATGAGGAGTCAGACGAGCAGACTCCCGAGCGCCCCGAGCCATCCGACGACGTCGAGGGTTTGATTCGTGATTCCGACGAAATCACGATGATGACCGACAAGACGCTCGACATGATGCGCACGGACGGCGACGACGAAGCCGAGGGCGAAAAAGAGGAAGATACGGACGTCGTCGACAGAGACGAGGTCACCGAGGAGGAAGATACCGATGTCGTCGGTCGCGACGACGTGGAGGGCTCGCCCGAGGAGCCGACGCAGCTCATCGATCAGAATGACGTCGACGGAGCGCCGTCCGATGACGGGTCCACCGTGGTCGCCGAAGGAGACGACGGCGACGATGCGGGCGAGGGCGAAGAGACGATCGTCGTGGATCGCGAGGCTACAGGCGAAGAAGAATCCGGCGAGCCCGAGGCGGGTGAGGGCGGACGCCATGGACTTCCCGAGGACGTGTTCGTCACCAACGAAATCCCTGCTCAGTCGGCGGAAGACGGCGTCCTGGACGAGCTCGGTGAGCTGGGCGTCGACGATGAGGAGTTCGACCTCGACGAAGGCCTCGACGAGGGCTCGGAAGAAGTTACAGATGAAACGGAAGCCCCCGAGAGCGGTGAGCGCCGCGCCAAGTGGCGCATCGTCATGTCCGAGGACGAGGACGATGTCGATTCCGAGTGGGAGAACGTCGCCAAAGAAATGCGCGACACCGACGAGTTCACCCAGGAGGAGCTCGAGACGAAGGTGTCCGAGGACCGAAGTGCGCCCCAGGAAGATCTGGACTTCCAGGACGAGGATGCAGCCGAAGAAGACGCCGCCGAGGTAGATGAGCCTCGAGGCGACGAGTCATCCGAACAGGACGAGGAAGACCTCGAAGAGGTTGCGGTCGAAGGCATCGAGCGCGGCGAGGATGATGACGACCTCGACGGACTGCTCGACGACGCGGCCGAACTCGTGGGCGTCAATGTCCACGACGCCGAAGCGCAATCGGGCGATCGTGAGCCCAGAGAGACGCCAGTCGGGCAGACCGTGACCGATCCGGCGTTCGTCTCCGAAGGGTATAAGATGGAGTTGCCCATCGACGTCGGCCCTTCCGAAGAGGACCTGGCGGTGGGAGTCCCGAAGGCCAACGTCAGCGAGTCCGTCAAGGAATCGACCTTCCCGTACCCGAAGCCAAAACATCCCGGCCGCGTCATTATTCGAACGTTTGGAATCGGCGAAGAACTCGCCGACGAGGACGACCTGGCCGATGACCTGCCGGATGTGGGAGACCCCGATGTCGACCCGCACGCCGAGACGAAGCCGGTTGATGGCGGCGAGAACAAGGTGAAGTCGGATTCCAGCGGGCGGGCTGTGCGGACCCCGGCTCGCTCGGCAGGAGGTGCGTCCAGCGCCGAGAATGAGTCGCCCAGGGATCAGTCCGCATTGATCGTGATCGCGCTGCTCGGGACCTTCATTATCGCGCTGTTGCTCGCGGTGTATTTCCTCGGTTGACGGGACCTGTCACCGAGACAGGAAGTCCGAATTTTTCAGCACATATCGCCAGGGCCAGTCGACGGCCTCGCCGACCGTATCCGGGTTGAGGCCAATTCGAGGCGTGCGCTCGATGTTCCGGTCTGCATGGGAGTCGAGCCCACGGACGAGTTGGAGCGGTCCCGCGTACAGCGTTTGGAAATTGAAGGACAGATCGACAGCGAGTGCCTGGCATAGCTTGCCGGGACCGCTGGCGAGGTTCCTTTCGACGCGCCTGGGCATATCCTCGTCGTAGCGGTCATCTAGGCCACGGAGCTTGGCCATGCGGTCCAGCCCCTGCAGTGGTCTGGCCGCCCGTACGAGCAATGCTGCTGGCCTCTCACCCGAGGGTGCGACCACGTTCATACAGTGGTGGATGCCATAACTACGATACACGTACACGGTACCAGGGTCCCCGAACATCGGCTTGGTTCGCTCGGTCGGCGTACCTGAAGACGAGTGGCTCGCAGCGTCGACGATGCCGCCGTAGACTTCGACTTCCACGATGCGTGCCCGAAGCACCGTCTCCTCGTCGAGCTGACGCACGAGGTCCTGTCCCAGGATCGCGCGGGCGAGGTCGTGAGGGTCCTGTTGGTAGAAGCTCTCGGGGAGGGCGTCGAACGCGTCCATCGGGTCGATGCGGTCAACAAGAAAGTGAAACGACCGGGCGATGTGCCCGGTCAGTGCGCCAGACAGGACTTGAACCTGTGACTTTCGGCTTCGGAAGCCGACGCTCTATCCAGCTGAGCTACTGGCGCAAACCGCACGGCGGGTGGGCCGCGCGGGCCAAGGATTACTCAAAGCGGCGCGGATATACAAGACCGCATGCGAAGGCGAGCATCTCGCGAGGTGGGCTTGCACGGTCAGCGGGCCTTGTCGATCTGCTTGAGGACGGCACTGGCGACCTCTCGAATCCGCCAATCCTCGCCGGGGTCGTTGACCACGCGCTGGAAGAAGTCCTCGTATTCTACCGCGGCGGTATTCGCGATGATCTTGAGGACCTTTTCTCGGAACGAGTCGTTCCAGAGGATATAGTGTTTGTCCTGGCCGTTGTCCCACCAGACGACGGGTTCACAGGCTTTGTCGACGCTGGCCGTTCGGTAGGCTTTTCGAGCCCAGAGGACATCTTCGTGGGTGGCGACGAGCTTCATCGCATCGTAGGCGGCGCATCGCTCGCGGCCGGTGACGCCAGATTCGATGACCTCCCGAACGTAGAGCCGCGCTTGCTCGCCGCGGATCTTTCGAAGCGCCCAGTACGCGTGAATCATGACGCTTTCGTCATCGGATTTCGTGGCGTCGATGATACTGGGGACGGTGGGGCGTGCCTTGTCACCCATGAGCCCGAGCGCGCGGAGTGCGCCGACTCGTGCGGCCGGTGAATCGCTGGTGCTCAGCAGGTCTTGGACCGCGGAGATACTGGGATCCGTCGGATCTTCGAATTTGGCGAGCGCGATTGCTGCGGCGGCCTTCTCGGAGGCGGGCTTGTCGCTCTCGAGGATCGACAGCAGGTCATCGCGCGCATCCTCGGCCTGGAGAAAGCCCGCTGTCCAATAAGCGCGCTCACGAACCTCTTGATTCGGGTCATCGAACGTCGCGACGACCGTGTCCCCGAGCTTGGGGTCTTCCCAGAGTTCGTGGTTCATTGGGTCGGGGATATCGGCGAGGGCGTCGAGCCGATCCTCGGGCGAATCTGCGCGGAGCATGACCTTGTAGAATGCATCACCGTGGTATTTGGCGAAGAAGTCATCGGCGGCGTAGTTGAGCACGAGGGCGTTGCCGACGACACAGAGGAACAAGAGGATCAAAAACTCGGCGCTGTGATCCTCGACGGCGGACAAGTCGTCGTCGACATCTTCGCCGAGGATAACGTTGCGACGCCATGGTCCGGGGAAGAAGAGGTCGCCGAGCAGGACCGTCATGAGGTAGCTGGCCATCAGCACGAGCATCATCATGCCAGTGATGATGAGCAAGTTGAGCATCACCGAGGGGCTCTGCTCGAGCACGTAATTGGCCGCGGCCAGGCCAGCACCATGCGTGAGAGCCAACCCGACGACCGTGGAGATAATCAGGCGGGTGCGGGTCTGGGCGAGCGGCCGAAACAGCCCGAAGTCTCCGACGTTGGTGATGAGTTGTATCTTCGGCATGGATGTATCGTCGTGGAAAGTCGCTGCTTGGGTCGAACACGCGCAGGCCGCTGTCCATTTCACAGGTTTACTTCACGGACTCGGTGCCCGGCGGGCGGTGTATCTATTCTGACATGCCCGTGGACGTGTTGTTCCATCACAATCGATGAGGTTCGTGAGGGCGGTATTAGCACAAGTCGGCTCGGCCGTGCGAACGCTGGTCTGGACAACCACCGGAGCGGATGTAATTTGAATATACACGCGGTACTTGTACGTCGAATGTGGCGAACGCTGGGGAAACCACGCTCTTGCGTCATGATCCCGAAGTCATCATGAGGTCGAAGATGTTGTCTGTGTCAAACAAGCTATTTGCCTGCCTGTTCGCTGCTGTACTGGGACTGATCGCCTCGCCGGCGATCGCGCAAGAAGATGCTGCCGGGGAGGAAGACAGCGAAGAAAAGGTCGATCCCTACGCAGAGATGCAGCGCGCGAACAAGCTGGCGTCCTACAATGCCCTCTCACGGGCCATTCCCCACTATAAAAAGGTCGTCGAGGCAGCGCCTCGTCAATTTCCGATCGCACATTTCAACCTCGGTGAGGTCTATCGAGTCAAAGGTGAGTGTGGTCCTGCCGTGTTGTATTTCGAGGCGTATTTGCGCGTCGGAGAGGACAAGGGCGCCATTAAGGACGCAAAAGAGGCAATCGCAGGGTGTAAAAAAGGCGAGGAGACGGCCAGGTTGACCGTCACGACGGATCCGAAAGAAACGTCGCGCATCAAGATCGGTGGGGCGATTTTTTCGGAAGAGGGCGAGGTCGACGGCCTCGAGTTGTTGGCGGGAGAATACGAGATCGAGGTGGATGCGCTCGATCACCTGCCCGCGGCGGAGACCGTCGAGTTGGATAAGGGCGCCGAAAAGACCGTCGAGATGAAGCTGGTGCACAAGACCTATTTCGGCACGCTCGAGGTCCAGGTCGATCAGAAAGGGGCGAAGATCGAGGTCGAGCCCCTGGAGTTGGACGCTCCCGAGTCTGAAGAGACACCCGAGGATCTGGCGTTCACGAGCGAGTCGCCGATGGAGGAGGCGCGCAAGTTGCCAACCGGGAAGTACTCGATCGAGGTTACTAAGGCGGGCTTCAATCGCTGGGTACGCTACGTTCGCGTCGAGCGCGAGGAGCTCAAGAGCGTCGACGTCGAGCTGGTCCGCGCGCTTCCGAGTGAGATTCGCTGAGCCAGCGCGCTACAAGATCAGTTCGAAGACGAGTCATCATCCGGGAGGCTGCGCTCGGTCGTAGCTGGCGTCATGGTGATGCTGTAGTCTTCATCGAGCCATTTTCCGAGATCTTCCATTTTACAGCGCTTGGAGCAGAACGGAAAATACTCATTTTCTGAGAGCAGCTCGACCTCCTTTCTACAAATCGGACATTTGGGCTTTTTCTGGTCACTCATGCCATTTCCTCGGTGGCTCGTGATAAAGACTTACAGTCGACAGACGTTGCACTAACACGCGTCAGGAGCTGATGCATCCCTTGACTCCCGACTGCTCGTGGTAACCTCACAGGTACCCGACGAAGGAATCAAGGTGCTGTGCCGACGCATGAATGCGGCGGTGATCGGACCCGGTCATGGCCGCCCAATGCGGTTGGGGCCGTAAACTTCGGGACACGAAGAATTGACAAAACGAATCTTGCGAACTTAGTATTCAGCCGACCTCGGTGAAACACTGATAAATCGGGAGCAACACGCTGCGAGGACGGGTTGGGCTGTCTGGCAGTCTATAGTGATACACCGAATCTACTGAAAGGAATTCAAAACGGAGCATGTGATTATGAAAATGACAGTGAAGTTGATGATGCTTCTTCTCATTGCTGGTGGCCTGACGCTTTCGGCATGTAAGAAGGGAGACGAGAAGAAGGCCGACGACGAGAAGGCCGAGACTGAAGAGCCCACCGAAGAAGAGGCGGAGCAGGAGGCTGAAGAGGAAGAACCCGCCGAAGAAGAAGAAGCGGAGGTCGATCGAGACAATTATATCGAGGCAGCGTATCAGGTGGCATGCGTCGAGAAGACGATCGAGGACGTCGAGAAGCGCAAAGATATCAAGACCGAGATCTACGCGCGCTTCGGCTTCGACGAGGAGTCCTACACGGCTGCGTCTGAAGCACTCGCGGACGACGAGGCTGTAAAGGCCGCCGTCGAAACCCGCATGGAGAAGTGCACGAAGGAAATCGCGGAAGGCTTCGCGAAAGCCGGAGAGGAAGGCGAGGAAGCTGCAGAGGGCGAAGAAAAGAAAGAGGCGAAGAAAAAGCCCGCCGCACCCAAGCCCGCAGCAACCGGGACGTTCAATGGTGAGCTGTCCGGTGGCATCGAAAAAGGTACCATCAAGCTGCGTATCAAGGATGACTTTAGCGTCTCGGGTACCGCACGTCTCACGGCCGAGGGCAAGACCCAGCCGGTCGCCGTTCGTGGCAAGGTCAGCGACGACAAGACCACGGTGAGCGCCAGTGGTGACTCCGGCAACACCGATATCAAGGTCAGTGGCGCCATCAAGGGTGGCAATGTGATGGGCTCCGTTTCTGGCACGGTGTACGGCAAGAACTTCAAGTCGAAGTTCACCGCGACCAAGTAAACACCTGAGGATCCGAAGCACAGCGGGCCGTCCGCGAACTGCGGGCGGCCCGCTTTTTTTATCAAAGCCGCCGTCGAGTTGTCGTCAATCGGGGTATGGGTGCAAAACATTGTCGCCCTCGAAAAGATGTTATATGGTACGACCTCAACTCCGGTACTCGTTTTTGGCGTTGGTCATGCCGTCGGCATTCGGCGGGACGCTTTCGCTGACTGTCCGCTGTAGATGTTAGTTTAGGAGGACCCCCTCAAATGCGTTTCTGCACCACATGTGGAAGAAACTTCGACGAAAGTGTCGACACTTGTCCTCACGATGGCACACCGCTCTTTGATATGGGCGGGGATGACGACGAGGAAGCGGCAGAAGTCGCCCAGGATACGGGCGACGCTATGGAAGGTGGCTCCGCAGCGCTCGGGGCACCTGAGCCGGAGGCAGGTGTGGCTGGCGCGGCCGACGAAATCGTCGAGCCCGAAGAAGAGCTAGCTGCGCCCGAGGAAGCCGAAGAAGCGGAGGAAGCCGAGCCTGTAGAAGCAGAAGCCGAAGAACCTGCTGGAGCAGACGAAGAAGCTGAAGGTGCTGTAGAAGTAGAAGGCGAAGAAGAGCCCGAAGAGCAAGAAGAGCCCGAAGAGGGGCTGGAGGCTAGCGAAGAAGAAGCTGAAGCCGCGGAGGAGCCCTCCGAAGAATTGGAAGCTGCAGAAGAAGAGGGGTCTGCAGAAGACGAGATCGCGGCGGCACTCGAGGAAGAGCAAGAGGCGCTGGACGACGAGGGAGTAGAGGCCGAAGAAGATGCGTCGCCGGATAAAATCGCCGCGGACATCGAGGACGTCCTGGAGGAATTCGAGGACGAGGAAGAGGAGGACGAGGGCGAAAAGCCCGTCGGCGATCAGTTCGAAGACAAGTCACTCGACGAAGAGGAAGACGAAACGCCGGTCGCTGCCGCCCGATCTGACGAGAAGAAGGGCAGTAGCTTGCCCATCTTGTTGTTGCTCGTCGTCGTTGTCGCTGCGGGCGGCTATTTTGTCTGGTCGAATATGCAAGACGGAGCGGGCGATGATGCCGGCTCGAAGTCGGGCGAAGCCACCGGTGAGCAGAAGCCTGGCGACGACCAGGGCAGCGATGAGAAGGCCGCTGACGAAAAAGCCGAGCCTGACGACGAGCCAACCGCGGCCGACCAGCAGGATGCCGGTGCGCAGGCTGAGGCAGATGCGGCCGAGGCCGATGCCGGGGCGGCCGAAGAAGGCGAAGCGCCTGCGGCTGAAGCCGGGAGCGAGGAGCAGCCAGCAGGGGAAACCGAGCCCGAGCCTGAGCCAGAAACGGAACCGGAACCGGAGCCGGAACCGGAACCGGAGCCGGAACCTGAGCCCGAGCCTGAGCCCGAGCCTGAGCCCGAGCCTGAGCCCGAGCCTGAGCCGGAACCGGAGCCCGAGCCGGAACCTGAGCCCGAGCCAGAAACGGAGCCCGAGCCAGAAACGGAGCCCGAGCCAACGGAGGAGCCGGCTGATAAGACGGAGTCTGAAGACGACGTCGAAGGCGAACTTCAGAAGGAGCTCCAGAAGCTCAGAGACGAATAGAGCTGCCGCTTAGAACGAAGAAGCCCCGCCCGAACCATATCGGGCGGGGCTTTTGTGTATCGGCCTGAGTTTATTGCGCCTCTAATCGGCGTCGCTCGGCTTCGCGCACTGCGCGCCGCCAACTCTCGGCGACGTCTCGGCTGCCGCCGGGAGCGAAGTTCGAGGAGAGCCAGTTGGTCAACAAGGACGCTTTCTTGAATCCAGTCGGCATCAAGGCGGTGTAGGCCATCCGATAGAGTGCCCAGGCCGCTCGCCCCTCGACCACCGCCCCGCGAAGTGAAGCGATGGCGTTACGGCGCCCCAGCGTGATCAGGTCTCCTTTATGGAAGTAGGACCATGAACGTGGGGCGCGCCCGTCGAGCGTCGCGAGGATATTCTTGGCAGCCTGGGGGCCCTGCTGCGTGGCGACCTGAGCCGTCTGGGGGATAGCGGGATCGACGCCTGCGCAGTCACCGATGGCGAAGACGCCGCTGTGCCCGCGGACTGCGAATCCCGAGTTCACGACCACGCGTCCGAGCCTGTCGAAGACGAAGTCGCCATCGGAGATGACCTCGGGAGAGCGCACGCCGCCGCACCAGAAGAAGTTTTCGGTTTCGATCTGCCGACCGTCTGACAGTTCGACCACCGCGCGCGAGCGGTCGCTCACGGACACCCCGAGCTCGAGCTCCACGCCTATCTGTTCGAGATAGTCGGCAGCACGGTGGCGCACCGCTTCGGGGAGATCCGGCAACAGAGAGTCGCTCGGATCGACGATCACGAAGCGAAGTGCGTCGCGAAGTTCGGGGCGCGCCTGTTCCAGGACGTCGTACTTGAGCGTCGTGTAGATCTCCGCGGCCAACTCCGTTCCGGTTGGCCCGGCGCCTGCGACCACGAACGTCATCAGCCGTTCGCGTTCCTCGGCTGAGTCGGTTGCGGCAGCGCGTTCGAGCAGATCGGAGATATGCTCTCGGAGATGGGTCGCGTCGCGGGCGTCCTTGCACGTGAGTGCGTGATCTCGCCATTCAGTATGTCCGGCCCAGTCGGTCTGCGCACCGGTTGCGAGCAACAAATAGTCGTAAGCGATATCTCGATCTTCCCCGCGCAGGACCCGAGCATCCAGGTCGATCGACTCGACGTGCTCGTGAATGACTTCGGTGGTGTCGTGAAATGCGCCCCGCAGGGGGAATGTGATATGGGTGAGGTCGACTTCCCCCGTGACCACGTTCGGTAGCAGGGGTGTGTACAGGAAATGGGAGCGATTCGTGACGACGGTGAGCTGAACTCTTCGTCGACCCTCGAGCGAGCGCTCGAGTTCGCGAATCGCGTGGTAACCACCAAAACCGCAGCCGAGTACGACGATACGTCTCATTCGATGTCCGGACGTTTCTAACCAGATAACTCGCTCCGAAGTTGCAGTCATGCAGGCCAAGGGTCAAGGCTCGACGCCCATAAGTACCGCTTGCTTAGCGTCAGATGCGCTCGTCATGGGAGTCGTTGCACTCTGTTCTCTGCTCGGCGGCTGCGAGGACGTCGGGGCGGTTCTCGGTGATCTCAGCGAGGAGATTCGAGGAGTGGAGGCCGATGAAGGCCGCTCGGGCACCTATCGCGCCCTGTATGTCGCGCATGCAGCGAGTGACGTTGCGACTCGAATGGCGCAGACACCGAGTGAGGGTTGTGCGTTGGACGTACCCGATGGCGGATTTCGGTACGTGCTCGAGCTGGAGGTCGAGCGCGAGGCCCGCGCTGAATCGGCGGTGACATGGACCGAGACGCGTACCTTCACGGTGGACTCCGACGGGGATATGCGACTGGAAATGGAGGCGAGTTACAGCGACGATCTGGGTGATACAGGCGTTCACAAGCCAGTCCGGATGATTGTCGGTGGACAAGGATACGAGGGGCCCGACCCCGAGCACATCTTTCGCCGAGAGGTCAGCGCCGCCGAGCGCAGGGCGCTTGTATCGGCGGGCCGTGGCACGTTTCAGGCGCTCCTGGATGCTGCTCCGGGCTGGGCATGGCAGGCGTCCGATGAGACGTGGGAGCTCGGTAGCGAATCGCTGAGGTGCGGGGTCGAAGGCGCATCGTCGGAGGGGTGGCTAAGCCGGCTCGCCACGCGTGGCAGTATGGTCCACGCGAGCCTGGAGGCGAAGGCTGGAGGTCGTGTTCTGGACCTTCGATGGTTGCTCGAGGATGGGGTTGTCATGCAGGTTTCGGCAGCGGATCGTATTGTTGCTTTTGAAGGCAATATCGAGCCGCCGCCAGAATCGCATATCATCGACGTGTCTCGAGATCGGTCTTGGAAGACCGTTCACGAGCTGCTGGATCGACTCGACGAGAAGGGCGCGATCGAGCGAGACACAGAAGATGTAGACGCGAAATCGGATTGAGGAGAGACGTTGATGGACCGACAGCAAATCGCCGAGTCATCTCAGCACTGGGTCGTCAAGATCGGCAGCAATGTGTTCCTGCGAGACCAGCGAATGCTGGATCGGCCGGCATTTACGTCACTTATTGCGGACATGAACGCCGTCCTCGGTGACGGGCGTGGATTGACTGTCGTTTCCTCGGGCGCGGTGGCGCTGGGCCGAGAGCACCTGAACTGGCCGGAGGCGGGCGCGGCCACCCGAGACATTCCGCATCTGCAGGCGCTCGCCGCGCTCGGACAGTCGCGTCTGATTCAGATGTACGCCGATGAATTCGAATACTACGGCAGGAAAGTCGCGCAGGTCTTGCTCTCTCGGGCCGACCTCGATGATCGGGGTCGGTATCTGAACGCGCGAATGGCGCTCGGGCGGCTCCACGAGTTGGACGCGGTTCCCGTCATCAATGAGAACGATACCGTCGCCACCGACGAGCTGCGATTCGGCGACAACGATACGCTCGCGGCGATGACATGTGGTGTGGTTGGCGCGGACTTGTTGATCTTGCTGTCGGACGTCGAATCGATCTTCGATGTCGAGGTCGACGAGGATGGTACGCGTCGGTTTACCGACCGCATTGCAACGATCGGTGCGGACGATCCGGAGCTCGATCGAGTCGCAGGGCCGTCGTCGACGTCGATCGGCACCGGCGGGATGGTCTCAAAGGTACAGGCGGCGCGTTCTGCAGCCCGGATGGGAGTGCCGACGCTCATCGCGCGTGGAAAGCAGCGAGGTATCCTGCAGGCGATCGCAAGCGGCGAAGATGTCGGTACACTCATCGAGCCCCCCGAGGAGCGGCGGCTCGCCGGAAAGAAGGTCTGGATCGGCACCGGGGCGATGGCCATCGGGACGATCGACGTCGATGCGGGCGCAGCGAGGGCGCTGCGAAAACAGGGGGCGAGTCTGTTGCCGTCGGGGGTCGTGGGCGTTCACGGGCCATTCTCGGACGGAGATATCGTCGAGATCCGGGGGCCCGACGGGGAGCTCGTGGCACGTGGGGTATGCGTGTACGACTCCGAAGAGGTCGAGAAGATCGCGGGTCACCAGAGCGAAGAAATCGAGGCGATTCTGGGATACAAGGTGCTCGATACCGTCGTCCATCGAGACAGCCTGGCCGTGTTGTAGCGGCGAGCAGGCTGATCAACGCTCATGGCAAATATTCGGCCAGGACATCGGGGCCCAGGTAGATCATCACGCCGATCGCGGCGAGGATGAAGATCACGAGGAAGGGGTTGAGGAAATTAGCCACGCGAAGGTCACCCTCGGAGATGACCTCGTCTTCGATCGATATCTTGCAGGGGGGTTGGTAGCCGACGATCGATGTGAGCGAGGCTTTGAGGTGATAAGCCTCACCCGATTCATCCTCGAGCACGGCGTCCAGGGTGGGTTCGATGCGAGGGCCGCTGACGGATTCGACCGGCTCGCCGTCGACCCAGAGCGTGTAGGTCGGCGTGAGGAATAGCCAGCGCAGGGTCCAGTCTCCGCTCACAGCGATATCGTGTCCGCGCCACGTGGTCATCAGGCTGTGTTCGGGGGGCGGCCCATCGTGGGGCGCACGTTTCTTTGAGACGTCATCGCTCATGGGCGAATCTCCAGCGGGGCGGTCGACCTGGTCGGTGCGCTCATCTTAATGCAAACGCGCCGGAGCTTCGAGTCGCGAAGCCGATGAACGAAGAAGGCGCCCCCGGAGCGAGTCCGGGGGCGCCTTCTTCGTGTGGTGCCACGTCTGATTCAGCTGGTCGGGTTTTCGCTGGAAACCTGATCTTCACTGACCAGGATATACTTTTTTCGCACGTGAGAGGCGATGTCGCAGTTTTCCTCGAGCGACTTCTCGTCGTAGGGCTCGCAGCGGCAGTCCATGACGTCGGTCCAGCCGTTTACGGTGGCGGGGAAGACGACGTCCTTGCCTTCGAGGGTCGCTTGATCAAAGCGCTGGCATTCGTCGGTTTCGTACAGATAGAGCTTGGAGTCGGCCATGGTGAGTCACGTCGAAGTCAGAGATTGAGAGCTCGAAGCCCGAGGGCGATCGAGCATCACGAATTGTGGAGCGACTCGAGATCAGTCAGCGAAGTGACGCTCGCGTCGTTCCTGATCTTCCTTACACGCGATGCACATCGTCGTCACGGGACGAGCTTTGAGTCGCTTGTAAGATATCTCCTCGCCGCACATGACGCACTCACCGAATTCACCGGTATCGATGCGCTTGAGTGCGAGGTCGATCTTGTCGATGAGCGTGCGCTCGCGGCCGCGGAGCCGCAGGCTGAGGGATTGGTCCGTCATCGCGCTAGCGAGGTCGGCTTCGTCGGCCATGTCCTCTTTCTGGAGCTCGATCTCGTTTTTGAGCGTGTGCATCGCCTTACGAAGCAATTCCTTCTTCTCGTCGGCGAGCATCTGGCGAAATTCCTCGATCTTCTCAGCGTCCATTCCCGTATTCCTCTTAGACCGTTAGGCGGACTTCAACAGTGTGAAACACCGCGCGTTCACCTGTATTCCATGATGATGGAGGGGCGGTGACGGCTGCGACGTATACTAATGATGTCGAAAACGCGCCTCTTGTACGCGAAAAGAGTGAAGAGGGCAACCATCGCAGATGCTTTTCAGGCAAGGAGATCATGGTTCGGGCCGAGCAACGGGCTGTCAGCTGGAGGTATTGGGTCTCGAAGTGGTCGGTGGGATCGAGGGTTAAGTGCCGAAGCGATCGCCCAAAACGGGAAAAAATCGCGATGAGAGACGCGGGGCGCCGGTCAGAAAGTGTATTCCACGGGCGTAGCGCGCACACGCGGCCGGTTTCCACGGTTAGCCGGAAAAAAGGCTAGCAAAAAACTTTTGGAGCTTGGATTATGCTGTATAAAGTAGTTGCGACGTGTCGAGAGGTTAAAGCCGGCCCTTCGGAGTGCACCGGAGGGGGAACCGTCGCAAGTCGGGAAAGGTTTGCGGTTGCAAATCAGCACGGCGGAGCTCGTCGCGCAATCAAAATTCTTGACACAATTTTCAATCGCGTGGCAACATGCGGTAGCTTAGCTTTTCTCCTGTCAAAGGATTGCACGCATGGCAAAAGGACGAAACTGCGTGGGCCTGGATATTGGATCCAGTGCAGTCAAACTCTGTGTGCTCAAGGAGACGAAGCGAGGTCTCGAGCTGCAGGCGTTCGACCACACGTCCCTGCCGCCCGAGACTATCGTGGACGGCGCATTGATGAACGCGACGGTGGTCGCCGATGCGATCAACGAATTGCTCAACCGAAATAAGGTTCGCCACAAGGAGACGGCTCTGAGTGTGTCGGGTAACACGGTGATCATTAAGAAGATCACGTTGCCGTTGATGACGCAGGAGGAGCTCGAAGAATCGATCCAGTGGGAAGCCGAGCAGTATATTCCGTTCGACATCAACGACGTGTTTATCGGATTCGAAGTGCTGGCACCCCGGACCGATCAGGGCCAGATGGACGTGGTCTTGGTGGCGGCGAAGAAGGAGATGATCAACGACTACGTGGCGGTCTGCCACGAGACGGGGCTCAACCCGCTGGTCGTGGATGTCGACGCCTTCGCGCTGCAGAATATGTACGAGGTGAACTACGGGTTCCACGAGAACGAGACGGTGGTGTTGCTGGATGTGGGCAACTCGGTGGTCTCGATGAACGTGGTGACCGAGGGGATCACGGTGTTCACGCGCGACCTGTCGATCGGCGGGAGCGATATCACCGAGGAGATCCAGAAGCAGCTCAATATCACCTACCGCGAAGCCGAGATGTACAAGATGGGCCAGAGCCCGGGCGGCGGCGGTGACGAGGTGCTCCCTCAGGAAGTCGAGAATATCATTCAGAGTAAGGCCGAAGACATGGCCAACGAGATCCAGCGCTCGCTGGATTTCTATGCAGCGACGGCGGCCGACAGCAAGGTCGACAAGATCGTTGCATCCGGCGGCACCGCCGCGATTCCATCGCTGATACGCACGATCTCGCGCATCAGTGGTGTGCCCGCGGAAGTGGCGAATCCGTTTCGAAATATCAATTACGACGAGCGCAAGTTCTCTCCCGATCAGATCCAGCGGCTGGCGCCGGTGGCAGGGATTGCGGTCGGTCTGGCGCTTCGGAGGACCAACGAACGATGATTCGCGTCAACTTACTTCCAATCAAGAAGGCCCGTAAGCGGTCAGCTGCGCGAAATCAGTTGATTATCTTCACGGTGCTGATTCTGGCGGAGCTGGCTGCATGTGCGGTGATCTTCCTGTCGGAGTCTAATCGCCTGGACACCTTGCAGTCTGAGGTCCAGCAGAACCAGCAGCAGGTCAAGAAGGCCGAGAAGGCCGTCGCGGACGCTAATAAGCTCAAGCAGCGCCAGCAGCAGCTCGAACAGCAGCTGTCAGTGCTCCAGGAACTCGAGGAGAAGCGCACCGGACCGGTTCGCATGCTCGACGAGATCCAGGCGATGTTGAGCGCGCCGCGTACCAAAGAAGAGGGTTATGCACAGGCTCGCAAAAACTGGAATACCGAGTGGGACACGCGCCGGCTCTGGGTCCAGACCTTCGAAGAGTCCGAAGGCGGCTTCGACATGACCGGATTCGCCATCAATGCCGACGATGTGGCCGAATTCCTCCAGCGCCTGACCACGGCCGAGCACTTGTACGACGTGCAACTCGACTATGTGAAGGCCACGAGTAAGGGAGGTGGAGGTCGAAATAGCGAAGACATGGTGGAGTTCCATATCACCGGAGATGTGTCGTACTCCGGAGAGCAAGGTAAAGACGCCGAGAATCCCCAGGGTTCCTGAGCTAAGCAGGGCAATACGCCCGCAACGGCCCAACGAGACGGACGATGGAAGACTTTATAGATAAATTCAACTCGGTCCCACTCGGCCAGAAGGTCCTGGTCTTTATCCTGGTGATGGTGTTGATCGCGGTCGGCTTCTGGATGGTGGTTTACACACCCATCCAGGAAGATATCGACCAGGCGAACAACCAGCTCAATGACCTCGAGCAGGAAAAGCAGAGGCTCGAGCAGCTCAAGCGCAACCAGGAGAAGATGAGCCAGAAGATCGCCGACCTGCAGCAAGAACTGCTGATCGCGCGAGAGAAGCTGCCCGCGTCGGCCGAGATTCCGAGCCTGTTGCAGCGAATTCACAATCAGGCCAAGACCGCTGGGCTCGAGATCAGGACGTTCCAGCGGGAAGAGGAAGTCCCGAGGCAATATTACATCGAGATCCCGGTCTCGATGGAGCTCAGGGGCACCTTCGATGAGTTGGCGAACTTCTTCTATTACATCGGGCGGATGACGCGAATCGTCAACGTCACCGACATCGGCCTGAAGCGAACGGCCAGCGGGCTGGAAGAAGAGGGTGGGCTCGAGGTGACCGCGCAGGCCACGACCTTCCGCTACAAGGCGCCCGAGGGTCAGCAGAAGAAGGGAGGTAACCAATGAGGCCGACTCGCTCCAATCGCATAACTGGAAAGCGTTTTATGTCGAACCAGATCACACGCTCACGAGGGCCTCGCAAACTCGCGCTGGTCGCGCTGGTCGCGACCCTCGCACTGCTGACCGGTGGCTGTGAGATGCTGGGGCTGGGGGGCGGTGATTCGGCTCAACAGGCTCAGAAGGCCCAAAAGCAAGATCAACAGGAACAGAAGGATCAACAGCAGGCCCAGCAGCAGCAACAAGCGGAGGCTGAGAAAGCGGCCGAAGCAGAGCTCGAAGAAGAATACGAGCGACCCGAATATCCCGGCAATACCCGGCGGAACCCGTTCATGCCGAATCTGGATGTCATGAAGCCTCAGCAACAGGTTGCTGAGGGTGAGGTCCGGCCGCTGGAGCCGCTCGAGCAGTATGCGGTGAGTGCGCTGGAGTTGGTGGCGATCATCAGCGAAACAGCCGTGCCGAAGGCTATGTTCGTCGACCCCGAGGGCTTCGGCCACGTGGTCAAAGAAGGCGACCGAGTCGGGCGCAACGGCGGGCAGATTACAGATATTCGGGACAACGAAGTCGAGATTCGCGAGACGACCGATGAGGAAGATTCGCAGACTCGATTCAAGACCGTGGAGTTGCGCACCCAGGAGTTGCAGGTGCGCGACGATACTGGCCTGTCAGACGCCGAACGAGAGGCGTTGAGACAATTGCTCGAGACCGAAGAAGGTCGACGGGCACTGGAAGAGTCACGACAAAATCGCGCTCCCGGAGCGAATGCTTCGGAGCGAGAAAGCGGTGGTTCCGGATCGTCCGATGGGCGATTCGGGGGCATTCGTCCGCCCACTTCACAGGGGCAGTGACGTGGCGGAGCAGAACCGCCGTGTGTGAAAGAAACAAGAGTTTGAACGCCTGGAAGCGTTGGGAAATCCAGTCAAGGCTGCAAATATTTGCGGTGAGACTTAGGAGTCATGCCATGAGACGGACAATTTCGGTCCTTATACTGTGCGGATTGTTGGGGGCAACGATGCCCGCAGCGGCACAGTCGACAGGTGGAGCAGGCCAGCAGGCCACCGCCAATCAGGTCGGGACCATCGACGTACGGGAAGGGAAGAAAGGCACGCATATCCGCATCCGCGGGACGAGCGAGCCGACTTTTTCGGTCTTCAAGTTGACCAATCCCCTCCGGCTATTCGTCGATATTTCGAATAGCACGGTCGAGGGAGACTCCCAGACCCAGCGCGTGGGCAACGGCGTGATCTCGAAGGTCGCGCTCATCGGCTTCGAGGAGAACTCGCAGTCGGTCGCACGCCTGATCATCGGGTTCGACGAGCCGGCGCACTACGACGTCAAGGCCGACGGAGACGATGTGGTGGTCTTCGTCGACGGCGAAAAGCGAGAATCCGGCTCGAAGTCGGTCTCGCAGATAGAGGATCGCCTCGAGCGCACCCAGAAGAAGCTGGCGAGCGTGGAGTCGACCTACGAGGAGCGCCTCGATCAGAGCCAGACGCGCTACAAGTCGGCCAGGTCCGAGCTCGACCAGACCCGCGATGCCCTCGCCCAGGCACGCGACGAGCTGACGGCGCTCAAGAAGCGCCGGGACGCGGCTTCCGGAGCCGAGCGTCGTGAAGTCCAGGCGAAGATCGACGCGAAGAACGACAAATTAGCGCGTACCGAAAAGGTACTGAAGGCGCGCGAGGCGAAGGTTGCGTCGCTACAGTCCGACTTACAGACGCTGCGCTCCGAGCGTGACGAAGCCGTCGAGAAGGCCAAGCGCCTCGAGGCCAAGTACGCCAAGGCGCTCGAAGAGGCTCGCCAGGCCAGGGAAGAAGGTCAGCGCGCCAAGCAGCGTGCCAGTACCCTGGAGAACGAGCTGGCGTCGGCCCGCGAGAACCTGGACAGTGTCGCGGACGAGAAAGACCAGCTCAAGCAGCGACTCGACTCGCTCTCGAGCCAGGCGGACCAGTCTTCTGAGCGCGTGGAAAGTCAGGTCGCGCAGCTCGAGAAAGCACGTCAGCGCGAGCAGTCGCTCGAATCGCAGGTCGCCAAGCTCCGCACGTCGCTCGCGCAGGGCGACGAGTCGGTGCGCGGTGAGCTGGAGGCGCTCGAGAAGGAAAAATCGCAGCTGTCTGGTCGGCTCGAGCAACAAGAAGACCAGCTCGCCCAGGCTCGCTCCGATGCTCGGCGGGCTCAGAAGCGCGCCAGCGAGCTACAGGGCCTCGTCCAGAAGCGTGAATCGGAAGTCTCGCGACTTCGCGCGCAGCTCAAAGATGCGCGACAGAAGCGAGGCGCCGAGCGCAGCGAAGCACTCAGCCAACTCCAGAAATTGCAGAAAGATCTCGAGGCGGAGCGCAACGAAGTCGCTCAGCTCGAAGAGAAGCGCGAGCAAGCCGAGTCGGATCTCGAGAAGACCGAGCAGCAACTCGCGAAGCGTCGGGCCGAGCTCGAGTCGTTGCCCGACAAGAGTGACCTCCCGGCCGCGAAAGCCGTGCCGGTCGACCCGAACGCGTCCAACAGCGTGCGCGACATCAAGCTGGAGACCCGCAACGGGCGTTCCCGCATCGTCGTCGAGCTGGACCGGCCGTCCGAGTTCGAGTCGCTCCCGTGGAAGGGAAGCCGTGCGATCATGATCTTGAACGACGTCGAACTCCCTGACGAGTTCGAGCAGACGCTCTCCTCCGATGCCCAGGGCGGCGCGGTGCGATTCGTCTCGACTTACACCGATGAGAAAGGCGAGGTCCGCATGGAGGCCGAGCTCGACTCGGACGCATCCGAGCTCATCCGCCAGGACGGCAATAAGGTCGTGTGGGAGTTTGCGCCAAAGGCCAGCGAGTCCGACCAGCAGCAGGCGATGCGTCAGGACGCGAAGCCGACTCGCTCCAAGAGCGGTCAGAGCTTCACATCCGCGCCGCCGAACTACCCGCGTACGGTCACCGACCCCTCGAAGGTCAACACGGTCCCGGGCATGAAGCGCACGCGACTGACCATCGACCTTCGCTCGGCTGATATTCAGAACGTGCTTCGCTTGCTCGCGAAAGAGGGCGGAGTCAACATCATTACCGGCGACAACGTCAGCGGTGCGGTCACGATGCGCCTGCGCAGCGTCCCGCTCGACCAGGTGTTCCTGACGATTCTGCAGTCGCAGGGTCTCGGGTTCGAGACGCGCGGAAACGTCATTCGCGTCGCGACCCAGGAGAAGCTGCTGTCCGAGCAAAAAGCACGAGCAGAAGCGCGGGCGCGAGCCGAGAAGCTCCAGCCGCTCGAGGTCTTCCTGCTCCCGATCAACTACGCGAGCGCCGACGAGCTGCAGTCGCAGGTCGAGAGCCTGCTCAGCCCGCGGGGAAGCGTGTCGGTCGACGACCGCACGAATACGCTCATCATCAAGGACTTGCCCGAGAACCTGTCTTCGATTCGCTCGCTGGTCGAAAACCTCGACTCGCAGGTGCCGCAGGTGCTCATCGAGGCTCGTATTGTCGAGACAAACGACACGTTCTCGCGCCAGCTGGGTATCCAGTGGGGTGGTGATGTCACCTTCGCGCAGGGTAACGGCAACCCGACCGGGTTGATCTTCCCGAGCGTCATCGGCATCGGCGGCGGTGCGACCGACGGTCAGGCACCGACGGCGGGTACGTCCTCGACACCGAACTTCGCGGTCAACCTCCCCGCTCCGGCTGGTACCGGCGCTGGTGGTGCCATCGGCCTTACGATGGGCAGCGTGGGTGGCGGTGTGAACCTCAACCTGCGCCTGTCGGCTATGGAAGAGCAGGGGCACGCCAAAATTGTGAGCGCGCCCAAGATCATGACGCTGGATAACCGCGAGGCCACTATCTCGCAGGGTACCAGCATCCCGATCAGCGTCGTCAGTGCTGCCGGTGTCCAGACGGTCTTCGTCGACGCGACCCTCGAGCTCACCGTGCTGCCGCACGTGACGCCCGACGGCAATATCCAACTGCAGATCACGGCGACCAAGAATGAGCCTGACTTCCAGAACACCGGTGCTCGGGGCGACCCCACCATCATTCGTAAGCAGGCCGAGACCGAGTTGCTCATCAAGGACGGCGACACGACCGTCATCGGCGGAATCTACACGCGAAACGCAGGCTCTAGCCTGACGGCCGTCCCGTTCTTCCACAAGATTCCAATCCTGGGGCACTTCTTTAAGACCACGTCCCAGAGTGAACGGCGCACCGAACTGCTGATCTTCATCACCCCGCGGATCGTCAACCGAGCGGAGTCGCTCGGCGTGATGCAGGGTGGTCAGGGCAGGGGCACGGTCGCCACTCCGGACGGAGAATAGGGGCTCGAGTTGACATTTGAAACAAATTCAGGCTTCGTTAAAGAAGAGTCTATTCAAAGGCATAGCGGCGAAACGACCCCGACAAGCGCGTGGGTCAGAGGAGAGGGAACAATGAAGAATCGAATCAACATACTCGTGGGACTGGCCTCCCTGTCGCTCTTAGCCATTGGCCTCACATCCTGCGTCGATCAGCAACCCAGTATGCAGATGTCGGGAAGCGTCCTCTTCGAGGGGAGTATCTCCGGCGGTGATGGCGGCGGTGAGCAGGTGCTCGAGTGTGAGGTCGAGACAGATCCGGGCTCCGTGGAATTCTTTACCTCGCGCGGCACGATTAACCTCACGGAGTTCGCTCAAACGGGCGGACAGGCAGGCCCGCCCTTCGTCAGCGGCGGTCGACATCCCTCCTACGTCTTCTGGGCCGCCCTTGTGAACCGCCTCGAGGACAGCACCGAGGTCGGGGCTCAGGGCCAGGGTGGTGGACAGGGCGGGTACGAAGGACTCTCGCTCAACCAGAACAACATCCAGGTCACTGGCGTCGAGATTACCTTCCCCTCCGAGCTCAATTCCTATCAAGGGGGTAGCGGTGCTTCCTCGATGAACCGTACCGAGACCTTCTCGGCCGTGCTCGAGAGCGGTGGCGGCGGAGCGATTCTCTCGTTCCCGATCTTCACGCTCCGTGATGTGCAGTCCGGCGGCGAGCTCCGAAGCTTCTACGACAGCGTGGCTCCCGACCAGGGCGCGATCGTTCCGCTCGTCGCCGAGATGCAAATCATCGGCGAGACGTTCGCGGGTACCAAGGTCGAGTCCAACAGATTCCAGTATCCGATCGACCTCTGCGGCAATTGCCCCGTGACGGAATTCCCGACGACGTCGACCTGCTCTTTCGCCTCGGAGTAACCCGGGTCTGAATGGCACGAAGATAAAAAGCCCGCCGGCAGTGATGCCGGCGGGCTTTTTGCGTCATTGCAGCCGGGAGAGATCAGTAGGCTTCGACGATCATCGCGATGCCTTGACCGCCGCCGATACACGCGCTGCCGATGCCGTAGCGCTTGCCCTGGCGGCGCAGCTCGTAGAGCAGGTGCATCATGATCCGCGTTCCAGTCGCGGCGAGCGGGTGCCCGAGCGAGACGCCACCGCCATTGACGTTTGTGATGTCGCGGTCGAGCCCGAGCTCTTTCTCCACGGCGAGGTATTGTGCCGCAAACGCCTCGTTGACCTCGACGAGCTCCATCTCGTCGAGCGACATGTCCGCGCGGTCCAGCGCGATATTGATGGCCGGGACCGGACCATAGCCCATAATTTTCGGGTCACAGCCGGAGACACCCCAGTTGATCAGCCGTCCCATCGGCTCCAGATCGTGTTTTTCGGCTTCGTCGGCTGTCGTCATCACCATCGAGCCAGCGCCGTCGGTGATGCCCGAGGAGTTCCCCGCGGTGACGATGCCGTTCTCGCGGTCGAAGACCGGTGAGAGGGAGTTGAGCTTCTCCATCGTCGTGTCCGGGCGTGGGCCTTCGTCGGTGTCGAAGGTCTTCGTGCCCTTGCGACCGCGCAGCTCGATCGGGGCGATCTCATTGTCGAAGTAGCCGTTCTCGTCTGCGTTCGCCCATGCCTGCTGGCTGCGGAGTGCGTATTCGTCGGCCTCCTCCCGGGTGATATCAAACTTCTTCGCCAGGTTTTCCGCCGTCACGCCCATCGGCAGGTCGACGTATTGGTCGGTCAGCGATTCCCACAAATAGTCCGATGCCGGGTTGGTTCCCAGGCGAACGCCCGTGCGGGCTCCGCGGATGACGAAAGGCACCTGCGTCATATTTTCCGCGCCGCCCGCCAGGATGAACTTGGCCTCGCCCAGCAGGAGTTGCTCGGCGCCGCTGATGAGCGACTGGAAGCCCGAACCGCACAGGCGATTGAGCGTAAGTGCCGGCACCCTCTGCGGGATGTCGCAACGCAGGCCGACGTGGCGGGCGAGGTAGGCAGCGTCCGAGCTCGACTGGGCGACGTTGCCGTAGATGACGTGGTCGATGAGATCCGGGTCGACCCCGGATTGCTCCAACGCGGCTTTGCCGGTGTGCACGGCCAGGTCGGTCGCGGTCTGGTCTTTGAGCGAGCCTTTGAAGTTGCCAAAGGGGGTTCGCTTGCCGGATAGAAAGACGATGTCTTCGCGGAATTCTTTCAACGATGTCTCCAGGTACAGGGTTTCGTTAGCGTGTTTGACGACGCCTGAAACCTATGCCCAGAAGAACCAATATCAAAAGTGCGAGCGAACCCGGGGCGTGCTCGGTCGCCGAGCACCCGCAGCCGCCGTCGACGCCCGCGGATGGTTGGACGAGCGAGCCAAACCCGGCGTCGCCAGCTCCACGGCCCGAGTCATCGTCGTCGATATCGCCAGCGGTCCCGGTGTCATCCGTCGTGCCAGCGTCGTCCGAGCCGGTGCCCGTATCGTCAGCGGTGCCGGTATC
Organism: Myxococcota bacterium; assembly: GCA_051747295.1. Classification (GTDB taxonomy): domain Bacteria; phylum Myxococcota_A; class Bradymonadia; order Bradymonadales; family Bradymonadaceae; genus JBNJFZ01. The sequence continues at coordinate 1,723 of JBNJFZ010000006.1, read as the reverse complement.
GTCACCGGTGCCCGTGTCGTCCCCCGCTTGCTGAGGCTCGATCAGGATACTGCCCCAGTTGGTGACGCCCGATTGCAGGTCTTTGGTCCGTGAGGCGGTGCGGTATCCGTCCTTGGTCGCCGTGATCTCGACCGTGCCGACCTCGACGGCGTCGAAGCGGTACTGGCCGGCGTCATCTGTCGTCGTCGAGCTGCCGTCGCCGAGGGCGATCGTCACGCCCGAGACCCCGCTGCCAGTGATGTCGTCGGGGTTGGTGTAGGCGTAGCCGGTCAGGACGACCGTCTCCGGTCCGGTGGGGCCGCCGATCTCGCGGATCTGCAGGTTGGGTTGGTAGTGGTCGAGCATCCAGGTGTAGCTCTTGCCGGACTTGCCCCAGGAGGCCGCGCCCCACTGGCAGATGCCGCGGACGAGGCAGCGGTCCGAGCCGGCCACGTTGGGGTTGTCTTCGTGACCCGCGCAGTCGTCGTGGCCACACCAGCTTCCAGCGCATGCGTTTTCGGGCGGATTATCCGGCACCAGGGCGCTCTGATACTCAGGCTCCGTCCCGTTGCGCCCGCAGCTCGCCGCATACTCGTATTTGTCGAGCTTGTCCTGGTCGCTGGCGGCGACGAGGATCTTGTTGGCGACCGCCTCGGCCGACTCGGTGGTGATCGTGATGCGGTCTTCGGAGTAGCGCTGGTTGCACGCCGTATTGTCGATATGGAACCAGGTGTAATCGTTTGGAGGGACCGAGCGGCCCAGGTCACGGCCGTCGGGGTACGTCAGCACGAACCACAGTCCGTAGCTCTTTGCGGCGATCGCAAACGCCTTGTAGACCTCACGCACACCGGAGATATTCTGGAAGACCCCGATCTCGGGTGGGAGCACGCCTTTGACGTACTCGTCGATGTGCATTTCCTTGATCTCGACGATGGGGTTGCTCGAGTCGGTGCAGCCCTGACTCCCGGTGTGGTCCTGGCGCATGCCCACGCGGATCTGGGTCGGCGGGGTCGACGGAAGTGTGAGCCCCAACGGGTTCGCCTCGGCCTCGTCGTCGAAGAAGATATCCCCGAGGTCGATCGAGCCGCTCGGTTCGCTCGGGTCCTGGGCACGGTGGGTCGGCAGGCCGACAGCATCGGGCAGCTTCTCGTGCCCCTGGTTCAGAAAGTGGTCCGTGTAGACCCGGACGTGGCTGCTGCGCGCCTGCGGGACGTACTGGTCGACAAAGCGCGCCTCGTAGTGTTCGTCGCCCAGCTCGACGTCGATCTTCAGGTCGTACGTGCCCGGAGGCAGGTCGAACTCGAACTCGCCCGACTCGTTGGTGACCGTGTGCTCGGAAGTGCCGAGGGCGTGGACCGTCGCGTTGCCCACAGGCACGCCCGTCGCCGCGTCCGTGACTTTGCCCTCGAGCGGATCTGCGGTCGCTGACGCACCGAAGAGCACGAAGGTAGTCAGGACAAACGCCAGTGCGGCGATGGCGAGCCGGGGCAGACGGCGTACGGGAGAAGTCGTAGTCATGGCAGCGCTCTGGTTTTGGTGCGACAGTGTGTCGACTGCCTGCACTATACGTCAAAGCCGGCTGCGCGTGAAATGGTGGCGGTATCGGCGGCTGGCGCCGCCTCGCGGTATCGGCTGCCTGGCGGCAGCCTCGCGGTATCGGCTGCCTGGCGGCAGCCTCGCGGTATCGGCTGCCTGGCGGCAGCCTCGCGGTATCGGCTGCCTGGCGGCAGCCTCGCGGTATCGG
>JBNJFZ010000005.1:0-68599 GCA_051747295.1 Myxococcota bacterium | reverse complement strand
GACTGGAGGAAGGCGGAGTTCCAGGTGGCGACGTACTGGCGCCCGGCCTCCGAGCCGTGCTCGGCGGAGAAGTTGAGTACGTTCTTGATGCCCTGGACGACCAGCGGCGGGTTCGACGCGATGTCGTCGGCGATCTCGCGGGCGCGCTCGAAGAGTGCGTCGGCATCGTCGGTGATTTCTTCGACGAGGCCCCACGTCAGCGCCTGGTCGGCCCCGAAGTCCTCGCCGGTCATCGCCATGCGCCGCGTGGCGCCCTCGCCGACGATGCGGGGGAGCCGCTGAAGCGCGCCGAGGTCCGGGACAATCGCGATTCGGACCTCGCGCAGGCTGAAGGTCGCCCCTTCGCTGCAGATGCGAGTATCACAGGCCGCGATCAGGTTGACTCCGCCTCCAATGCAGTGGCCGTGCACCGCCGCGATCGTGGGCTTGGAGCACCGCTCGATGGCGTCGAATGCGTCCTGCCACTCGCGAACCTTGTCGTAGAGCTCGGAGCGCTCCTTCGCCAGTTTCTGGCCGCCCATGATCTTGGAGAACAAGTCGCTGTTGCGCTTGAGGTCGAGCCCGAAGGTGAATTGGTCGCCCGCGCCGCGCACGATGACCGCCCGAACGTCATCGTCGGCATCCAGCGCGTCGAACACCGCCGGGAACTCCTCCCAGAACTCGGGCCCGAGCGCGTTGCCCTTGCCCGGCCCCTTCAGCGAGACCTCGGCGATGTGGTTTTCGATCGATACGTCGATGGAATCGTAGTCCGTCATAAATTCGCTCCGTCAGAAGGGGCTCGAAAGTTTTCGTATTCGGCCCGTATTGTTCTCGATAGCGTACAACTAAAAAAAGCGCGCTAAATGTGGTAGAAAACCCCGGATGAGGCAAGATGTCCGCATGGGCCTGTATTCACAGCGGTTGCCGCCGTTTTTGCGCCGCAACCATGTCCTGAATGCCTGTTTTTGATATCCTACAAATAACGACCGAACGGTATACTCACAATCTCAGATTTCTTTCGAGGTGACTGCGCGCGCAATTTGATCGCCCACGCGGACGCCCCGAGGGATCGCAATTGCCGGCGGAAGATCGATATGTCGGAGAGCCACACAGACAAGCTCGAGAGCGAGCGCTCGGAGCAGCTGCGTCGCGCCATGAACGACACGCCAGTCCCTGCCGAAGAGACGACCGAGTTTCCCAAAGCGCAGTGGCTCGCCAAAAGACCCGGCCGTAAGCTCGGCGAGCATACGGTCAGCGACGACACTCGAGAGACGCGCCCGCCCGAGGCGGATACCGTACACGCGAGCCAGCCGCGAACCAAATCGAAACAGGCGAAGAAAGGTCAGGGTTCTGGCGTCATCTCATTGCCGTGCCCGCCGTCGACGAAGAAGACCTCACAGAAGACGCACGACAAGAGCGACTTTCGCACGGAGCAGCGACGGACGTCGCCGCGCAGCACGATCGTCGAGCTCGCGGCTCAGAAGCTCGCGGATTATCTGCCACGCGGCTCCTACCGCGTGCTGACCGGAAACACCATCTACGACGCGGTCACCGCCTCCGAATTGGCCCGACTCATCTGCCGAGGAGCGATCGTCGGCGTCGACAAGATCATGCTGGAGAACGGGCCGTGGCACGCGACTTCCGAACACCCCGCACTTGCCCGGGTGCGGGCGCTGTTCGGGGCCGACCTTCGCGCCGTGCTCGATTAATCCCCCCGTACTTTCAGCGCCGAGCTCCGCTCTATCGTCCTCTGGAAGCAGAAAACCCCCGGTCGGAGATCCGACCGGGGGTTTTCTGTATCGGCTCGTTCTTAGAGCTCGGTAATGCGCATGAAGTACGGTCCTTCCTCCGTCGTAGAGCTGTTGCCGATACCTATCTGGATCGCCGTCCCCGCGGTGGCGCCCGTGACCGTGTAGCTCAGTCGGTTCGGAGTCGAGTCGTCCATCGTGGCTGAGTTAACCTGACCGCTGAGGCCCAAATCGGTCTGGTCATAGAGGACCTCGACGAGGACATCGCCATCCACCGTCGGCGTGTAGGTGTAGAAGTCATTCTTGTTGCCATTTGCCTGGCAACTCGCCAATTCGGTCACGCCAGACGGGATACTCACGGCGTCGAAAGAACTGTTGTTCGGCTCATACCCATCCTCCGGACACGCCGCGCTCGTCGAGTCGAAGTACATATAGTACCCGCCCTGAATGCTCGCATCCGTGCCCTGCTGCTCGACGCCGATGGTGTAGACGCCGTCGCTCGACGGCGTGAACTCAGCAATCGCATCGTTGTCGTCGGTGTCGTTGGCGAACGAGATATCGGTCGACGTCGTGTCATCCTGGACCGGGTTGCCAGCGCTGTCGCGCACCTCGATGGCGAGGTCGAAGTCGGGACTGTGGTCGAAGAAGGTCTTGAGTTCGTACGTGAGCCCGCTCGACAGGTCGACCGAGTACCAGTCTTGTTCGGTGCTGCACATGATCATGTCGGTATGCTGCGGCTCCTGGCTGAAGTCGAGGTTCGCGGCCGACAGGGCGTCGTCGTTGCGCTCGAAGTCGTCCGGACAATACGGCGCGGTGGGCGCCGTACCAGCAACCGACAACCAGAGGTCATAGGCGTTTCGCATGAAGACGCCGTCGCGCGGGAAGACCCGCAGATAATAGGTTCCACCGACCGTCGCGGTGTAGTCGATCTCCTCGGTATTCGAACTGGTAGTCGATGCCATCTGTGCGCCACCGGCGTCGTAGAGCTCGATGTCGATATTACCGAGTCGATTCTGCAGCTCGATGAACGCCTGGACGTCCTCACCGTTGTTCAGCGAGAACTGATACCAGTCCTCGGTGCCCTCACAAAGCTGCAGCTCGTAGCTACCGGCGGTGATCGAGGCCGCGTCGCTCTGGGTGAAGTTCGGTGTAGCCGCCGTACCGAATGAGTCCTCGCTGCAGGGGTCGCTAAAGGTCAGGCCAACCTCCATATCGTAGTAGGCGTCTGCCTGGTCGCGTCCGTAGACCTCGATGACGTAGTTTTCACCGACGCCCTGGTTGTTGGTTACCGAGATCGATTCGTTGTCCGTCGTGCTGCGACCACCGACGCCGGAGATCGGCGTCGTGTCCGTGCCCCTGAAGACCTCGGCATCGATGTTGTTCTCCGCCGTGGAGAAGAACAGGTCCACCGAAAGCGTCGCTCCAGCGGGCACGAATACCGAGTAGAAGTCGACGTCGTTGTCGCAGATCAAGAGGTTTCCGTACGTACCGCTGGGGATCTCGGCAACCTCGCCGGGACGCGTATCGTTATTCTCGAATTGGTCCGGGCACGAGCGGTCGGCCGGTCCATCGACACCGTCGTCGATGACGTCCTGGGTGCCGCCGACGTCCTTGTACAGCAGCAGATCGTAGTCATTTCGCGCCGTGGTCTTAGAGAGCACTTCGACGTAGTAGGTATCATCGGCCGGGGGCGTGTAGAGAATCGACTCGTCATCGGTCGTCGTCGACGAGCTGCCTTCCTCCACGAAGTCGCCGGGATTAGCCGGGTCCTCGCGCCAGAGCTTGAGATCGAGGTCCGCCACCGAGGCGTCGTGGCGAATGAATGCCTCGAATTCCTGGTCCTGGGTCAGGTCGACCGCAAACCAGTCCGAGGTGCTCTCGCACTTCCTGAGGCGCTCATAGAGGCCGGGAACCGTGACGGGCTCTGCGCTCGCAGCATCGGTGTTGCCGGCGAAGCGGTCGTCGACGCACGCCGTGGCTGCCGTAATTCCGACGTCCATCGAATAGGGGATGGAGGCTGAAGAACCGGAGGCCTCGACGCGATAGTAGAGTGTCTGGCTGCTCGAGGACTGATAGCTGACTTGTTCGGGCGCGTTTCGAGTGCTGGAGCGATCCAGCTCGGTACTCGCATCATCAGCGTAGAGGAAGAGGTTGATATCACCGTCCGCGGTATCGAAGTCCGTCGTGACCGTCAGCGTCTCGCCGGCTGCGACCTGCGTGGAATACCAGTCGAAGTCACCGGAGCACGACAGCAGGTCGCTGTACGAGCCCGTGGACAACGACGTCGCTTCGGAACTGTCATCGTTGTTCTCGAAGGTGTCCGGGCACTGCGCGTCCGTAGGACCGTCGCCGTTGACGTAAGTCAGGAGGCGGTACGGTGCACGCGCGGTGAACTTGGCTTCGACCTTCAGGTAGACGGTCTTGCTGCTCGTCGCCGACGAAGACACGCTGGTCGTCACCGAATCCGGCGAGGCCGAGTTCGTCGACGAGTCCAGCTCGGTCGTCCCGTCACTGTCGTAAAGGAACGCCTCGAGGTCGTACTGCGAGTCGTGGTCGACGACCCACTCCAACGAGTCGCCGGGATCGAGCTCGATCGCGTACCAATCCTCGTCCTGGTCACAGATCTTCAGGTCCAGCAATGCGCTGTCGGACCCATTATTGACGACGTCGCCCTTCTGGAGGGTGACCGCCGAGGCCGTCGAGTCGTTGTCGTTGCCGGAACTATCGTATCGGTCGTCGGTGCAATCCGGACCGTCGATGATGTCGATATCGACCGAGTAGTCGGCCTGAACGCCACTGAACAGGCCAGCGCGGACGTAGTAGCGGCCGCCGGCCTGCGTGGTCCAGTGAGACTCACCGTTCTCGCCCTGGATGATCAGCCGCTGAATCGCCGAGTTCGGATCGCTCTCTTCGTCGGCGGCGAGCACGCTCGCGCAGACCTCATTGGGGCCGAAGAGGTTGAGCTGCAGCTCACCCTGGGCCTGACTTCGGTCGTACTCGGCCACGACCCGAATCTGATCGAGCGGGTCGAGGTCGATCGCGTAGAAGTCCGTGTCGGTGTCGCACACCGACAGGTCTGGATACTGGCCCTCGCTCAAAACAGGGCTCGACGCACAGCTCTCGTTGGGATCGTACTGGTCGAGGCAGATATTTGGCTCCTGCTCCCATGCCAGATCGTAGACCGCACGACCGACGCCTTCGGCGAGGCGAACTTCGAGGACGAGGTCCTGAGCGGCCGTGGTATTGTAGACGATCTCTTCGCTATTCGACTCGGTCGCCGAGGACGCGATCGTCGTTCCATCGGGCGACAGCAGGTACATGTCGACGTCTCCAAGGCGTACCGGCGCCTCCAAACCAATGGTCACGACCTGGTTGGCCTGGACCGGGAGTGTGTAGAAGTCCGGATCGTCCCCGCAGACCTCGAGATCGCTGTGGAAGGCATTCCCACCCGGCAGGTCGACGGCACTCTCCCTGTCGTTATTGGGCTCGAAGCCATCGTCAGCGCAATCGACCGGGTCGCGGACCTCGACGTTCAATTCGTAGTCGACCTTCGGGTTGACGACCGTACCTCGCACCTGAATCAGGAAGTTTTGCGAGCCACTGGGCGCGTCGACGCCGTAGACAATCCGCTCGGTGCCCTGGTCGGGGAGTTCTTCGGTCGGCGGACGCGCCGAGGCGACAATTTCGGTGCCGTCGGTATTGAGCAGCGCGATATCCAGGTTGCCATCTCCGGCGTAGGTCATCGTGATATCGATGACCTCTCCGTCGTCGGCGCCCACGGAGAACCATTCGCCCGCGGTGTTGCGACGGCAGTAATTGGCTCCCGCGTCGCCCGAGGCGTCGAGCGTGTCTCCCGAGATGATATAAGGGCTGGACTGGTCGTGATTGTCGCCGTAGTCGTCCTCCGGACAGGGGTCCGGTGCAGGGCGACACAGGCCGAATCCGTCGTCATCGACCGGCTCTTCGCCATCGATGCTCTGCTCGTCGGCCGTCAGGTCACAGACCTCACCGCCGAAGCAGTCGTTCTGATCCGAGCAACGCTGGCAGATCTGGCCGAGGCATACATACCCGTCGTCTTCACCCGGGTTGGGGCCGAGTTCATAGCAGCCCTCTCGAGTCGAGCAGGACAGCTTGCAGATCTGATCATCGCAGACGTAATTCTCGCCCTCAGCCGTCTCGCACTGGGCATCACTCGAGCATCCGGAGACGCACTTGTTGTCCTCGCCACAGACCTCACCGAGCCCACAGGCTTCGTCGGAACGGCAACCCTCCTCGCAGACGTTGCGCGCGTCCGAACGGATAAAGCAAATCTCGCCGGTCACGGTGCAGTCATCGTCGCTCTCGCAGGGCGGGACTTCATCACACTGATTCGTCTCTCCATTACAGACACGGTCGATGCCGTCGCCGACCTGGGCGGTATAGTCATTACAGGTCTGCTCGGGATTGTCGTCGGGGTCACAGCTTCCGTCCAGGCGGCACTCGGGCGGGTCGAACTCACTGCTGCAGACCTCGAAGTCGCCGCAATCGTTGGGCGTGCACCCAGGCTCCTCACACGTATTCGTCGCGGAGCTACAGACCTGTGTTCCCTCGCAATCGTCGTCGGATTCACAGCCCGCGCGACACTCGCCGGTGTCCGATTGGTCGAGGCCGGCGCAGATGTACTCGCCGACACAATCATCGCTGGATTCACAGGCGGACGGCCTGCAGTAATCTCCGGCACAGTAATCACCGAAATTGCAATCGAAGATGGTCTCGCACGAGCCACCGCGGTCGATGCAGACATCATCCGGCGAGCAAATTCGATCGCCGGAACAATCCTGGTCGGTCTGACAGGATTCGCTCCCGTCGTTATTGCCCTCGCCTTCGCTCGGTCCGCACGCGGTGAGCGTGAGGAGGAACGCGGCGGATAGGATTGCACTCAGAATGCGTAGCTTAGTCATGTCAATTTGCCTTGAGGATTGCATCGACCGTGAGCGATGTAGTCGAATCGAACCGGTCTTCTGTCGTAACTCTAAACAGGGTGAATCCACGATGGTCGTGTATTCGGTGTGTATTGCGCAGGTTGCGGATCGACCAGTTTTGCACTGGAAGGCGACCGCGATGCCCGACACGGGCTCGGTATATCTCTAAAGAAAACGCAACGATAGTTCAAAAGGAAAATAGCCGAACGCCGCAATGGCGCCCGGCCAATCCGTCGTGCCGATCCGTGATTTTCGTGCAAAAACGTGTCTAAAACAGCGTTATAGCCGTGTTTTACGAGTCTTCGCCCTCAGATTCGGCGTACAGTTTGAGCAGCTCGCCTTCGCTGAGAATTCGGGAGTCTGTGTCTCCCCAGATATCGCTGACTGCGACCAACTCGCCTTCTTCGAGGCGGTCGGACAGGTAGATAGCGAAGTAGGACGCGCCGGTTTCGGAGGTCATGCCCGGGATTGGATCGAGCTCGGCGCCCGACTCGGGACACGTCAACTTGCAGCGCTTGCCCGACTCGAAGTCGCCTTCGGTTTCCTTGCTGGGATCGCCGAAGAACGGGCTGAGGTACACGATTGCTTCTTCATCGCCCTGGCTGACGTTGAGAGCAACACCGGGCTCACCGCTAAATTGCGGGCCGTCGTAGGCCATCAGGTCTTCGCCATTCGGTCCATAGGCGTGGGTGACCACGACGACAAAGCCCTGGTCGTTGATTGCCTGCAGGCGCGTCTGAGTGTCGTGGTTACCGCCTTCGAACGGGTTTTTTGAGTCTTCCGACATGATTTCATCACTCCGGTGGTCGACGAATTTTCTTTCTAGTTACCGCAATCGAAAACTGATGACAAGCAACGGGGTGTGTTACCAGCAGGGTGACTTTGCGATCACTCCATGTGTTACAGGTATGTGATAGACCAGCGGGAGCGTCGGATACGCCAGACACGTCCACAACGAGAGAGCCATCTGGAGAGGTGAATCCATGACATACCGAGAAGCTATCGACATCCTCATCGCGCACGCGACCGAATTCTACCGGCTCGGTTGGATGCTCGGCACCGGCGGGAATATGTCTATCAGGACCGATGAGGGGTTCGTGATCACCGCCAGTGGCCGCCACAAGGGCGAGCTGACCCCGGATGATTTCGTGCGCTGCGACATGGAGGGGTGCACGCGCGAGGGAGACCCGGCACCGTCGGCCGAGACATCGATCCACCTGGCGGTGTACCGCGATTATCCCGACGCAGTGGCGGTCTACCATGTACACGACGTGCACGCCGCACTGTGCAGCGAGCGAGACGCCGCGCGCGGGGCCACGACTTTCAAGGGACTCGAGATGCTCAAGGGACTCGGGGTCCAGCCCGACTATGGCGCGGTCGACGTTCCGATTTTTCCGAATCACGACAACGTCGCGGAGATCGCGATGGACGTCGAAAGCTACCTCTCGGACCGCCCTCGCCCCATGGTGCCGGGGCTCAACGTTCGTGGGCACGGCGTGTACGCCTGGGGCGACTCGCCGAGCGCCGCCCGTCGTCACCTGGAGTGTTTCGCGTATCTGTTCGAGTACAGCTGGAAGGCAGGCTGAGTCACCAGACACGACAAGGGCGACGCGGGTGGCGCGTCGCCCTTGTCGGTTCGTCTCCAGCTCCTCCCGAGGTTCAACCGTGTTCTTCGAGCAGGAGCTTCGCGATGGTCTGGAGCTGCATATTCGACGTCCCCTCGTAGATCGCACCGATCTTGGCGTCGCGATAGTACTTCTCGGCGGGGAACTCCTTGGTGAACCCCACACCACCGAAGAACTCGACACACTTCGATGAGACGCGCTCGGCGACCTGGCTGGTGTAGAGCTTGCCCATGGCCGCTTCTTTGAGGAAGGGCTCACCGGCATCCTTGAGGCGCGCGGCGTTGTAGACCATCAGGCGCGCCGCATGGATCTCGGTGGCGAGCTGGGCGTATTGAAACTGCATGCCCTGGAAAGACGCGATGGACTTTCCGAATTGCTCGCGCTCCATCATGTACTGCATAGCCGCGTCGAAAGCGCCCTGGCTCAAGCCGATCATCTGCGCGCCGATGCCAATTCGACCCTCGTTGAGCGTCTCGATGGCGACCTTGTAGCCCTTGCCGACTTCGCCGAGGACGTTTTCTTTGGGGACGACGCAATCCTCGAGGATGAGCTCGACGGTCGAGGAGGCGCGGATGCCCAGCTTGTCTTCCTTCTTGCCGATCGAAAACCCGTCGAACTCGCGCTCGACGAGGAAGGCGGTAATCCCTCGGTAACCCTCGTCGGGGTTGAGCGTGGCGAACAACACGTAGAAGTCAGCTTCAGCACCGTTGGTGATCCATAGCTTGCTGCCGTTGAGCTTGTAGTGGTCCCCGCAGTCTTCGGCGCGGGTCGCCAGCGCGAAGGCATCGGAGCCGCTACCCGGCTCGCTCAGGGCGTACGCGCCGACCCACTCGGAGCACAGTCGCGGCAGATACTTCTCTTTCTGTGCGTCCGTGGCCCAGTTCAACAGGGCGTTGTTGACCAGCGTATTCTGCACGTCGACGAAGACGGAGACGCTCGGATCGACCTTCGCGAGCTGCTCGATGGCGAGGATGGCCGAGAAAAACGAGCTCCCGGCGCCGCCGTATTGCTCGGGCACCTCGATGCCCATCAGCCCCATCTGGAAGGACTGGTCGATGATCTCCTGGTCGAGCTTCTGCTCCCGGTCCATTTCCTCGACCTTCGGGGCCACGGTCTTCTCGGCGAAGCTGCCGATGGCCTGCTGGAACATCTTCTCGTCTTCGGACAGATTCGTTAGCGCTGCACGTTGTGTAGACATCTATTTCACTCCGGTTGCTCGAGTCACGATCCACCACCTTCATTAGTCCGCCTGAAGCGTCCGCGCAACCCCAACCCGAGGCGACTTTCTTGAATCGTCGAGGGGGCCTGCGGCGTATTAAGAGCGTCGGGGACGTTGATGATGCGCGATATGCACACTATAAGGGTCGGTAGCCCCACTGATACAGCGATTTGATTCGAGGAAAGGATGACTGAGTATCCGCAGACGCCCGCTACGGGCGATGATCGTGTGCCCATTGGACTGATCGGGGGCAGCGGCCTCTACGATATCGAGGGCTTCGAAGTCCTGGAAGAGCGTGAGATCGACACCCCATTCGGCTCGCCGAGTGCCCCGGTCACCATTGGAGAATTCGAGGGTCGGCGCGTCGCCTTTCTGCCGCGACACGGCGCCAGCCACCAGTTCAACCCCAGCGCGGTGCCCTACCGGGCCAATATCTGGGCGCTCAAGAGCCTGGGCGTGTTCTGGCTGGTCACCGTCAGCGCCGTAGGATCGCTGCGCGAGCAGATCGTGCCCGGCGAGTCGTTCGTCGTCCCCGACCAGGTCATCGACAAGACGTACAAGCGCGCGAACACCTTCTTCGAGGACATCGCCGTGCACGTCGGGCTCAGCTACCCGTATCACCCGATGTTGCGCGAGGTGCTCGTCGACGCATGCCGCGCCGAGGGCATCGACACCCACGACGGCGGCACCTACGTGTGCATGGAAGGCCCGGCCTTCAGCACCAAGGCCGAGAGCGAGATGCACCGTCAGTGGGGCGCCGACCTCATCGGTATGACCGCGATGCCCGAGGCCAAGTTGGCTCGCGAAGCCGAGATTTGCTACGCGGGCATCGCGCTGCCGACCGACTACGACGTCTGGTACGATGAAGACTACGTCGACGTCGGTTCGGTCATGGAGAATATGCGCCGCAACGTCGCCAACGTCCAAAAAGTCCTCAAGCGCGCTATCCCTCGCATCCCACTCGACGAGCAGTCCGAGTGCGACGCGAACGACGCGCTCGAATTCGCCATTGTCACAAAGCCCGACGCCATCACGGAATCCACGCGGCGACGTCTTGGTTTGCTCATCGGAACATACCTGGAACAGTAGTCCGAACGCGGGCCGCCTGAGACCCGCAAAGGAAGAATATCATGACACACGACTGTAGTGACGCGCTCAAACACCTCGTCGACTACCTCGAGGGCGACTTATCCGACACCGACGAGCACGAACTCGAGGAGCACTTCCAGCATTGCAGCCCCTGCATGCGATTCCTCGAGTCGTATCGATCGACCGGCCAGATCTGCAAGAAGGCGATCGAGCGCGAGATGCCCACCTCGATGAAGAAGCGCCTGCTCGACTACCTGCGCGACAAGACGCAGACCCAGGCCTGAACCCGTCGGCCGCTTTCGCGCTTGATTTGCTGCCAGCTGGTCGTATACCAACATCGGTGGTGGTCGCGCGTCAGGCATCGCGGCCGTAGAGTTTCTGATTCGATATCGGATGGCGACGTGAGCTCGAAGTATACTGGATATTTTCAAGCGCTGTTGTGGACCTGTACCTCCTGCGGATACGTCTACGAGGGCGGCCAGCCCAAGATGGAGTGTCAGACCTGTGAGGCGTACAAGACCGGCTTCGTCGACCTCCCCCAGCACATCGAACAGCAGATCCGCGGGGAGTTCGAGGATCTGCCGCCGAATCACCGCGACTGCCGTGAGCGACGCCTCGAGTTGATGAAGGAGAACGACGTCTACGAGAATCGCCGCGTCTCCGGGCGTGTCCTTCCGTCGCAGTCTGGCAATCATATCGATCCCACCGAGCAGCATTGAGCACATCTCGCTCTCCAAACCGGGCGCCGCTGGCTGACCGCATGCGCCCGCGAACCCTCGATGAATTCGTCGGCCAGGATCACCTACTCGGCGACGACAAATTCCTGACCAACGTCATACGCAGCGGCACGCTGCCCAGCCTGATCCTCTGGGGCCCGCCCGGCTCTGGAAAGACCACGCTCGCCCGCATCCTCGCCGATCAGGTCGACGCTGAGTTCGTGACGCTCTCCGCGGTGCTCAGCGGCGTCAAAGACATTCGTCGCGAGGTCGCTCGCGCGAAAGACGCCGGCCCGCTCTTCCAGAAAGAGACGGTGCTGTTCATCGACGAGATCCACCGCTTCAATAAAGCGCAACAGGACGCTCTGCTGCCCCACGTCGAGCGCGGCACCATCACGCTGATCGGGGCGACGACCGAAAACCCGAGCTTCGAGGTCAACTCGGCGCTACTGTCGCGCTCGCGTACATTGGTGCTCGAGGCACTCGAGGACGAGGCGATCCGAACGATCCTCCACGGCGCACTCGAAGACGCCGAGCGCGGCCTGGGCGAGGCCGACGTCGACCTCAGTAGCGACGCGGAGCTCGCACTCGTCGAGACCTGCAACGGCGACGCGCGCGTAGCCCTCAATACCCTCGAAACCGCCGCGCGCGCGGTGCTCTCTCAGGGGCGCGAGACGGTCGAACAAGCTGATATCGAGGAAGCGCTCCAGCGAAAGACAGTGCTCTACGACAAGGCCGGCGAGGAGCACTACAAGTCGGTCAGCGCGTTCATCAAGAGCATGCGGGGAAGCGATCCGGACGCCGCACTCTACTATATGAACCGGATGCTCGAGGGCGGAGAGGATCCGCGCTTTATCTTCCGGCGCATCATGATCTTCGCCAGTGAAGACATCGGCAATGCCGACCCGCGCGCTCTTCAGGTGGCCGTCAGCGCGATGCAGGCCTACGAGATGATGGGCATGCCCGAGGGCGTGCTGCCCATGACGCAGGCGGTGACCTATCTTGCCACGGCTCCGAAGTCGAACGCGGTGATCACCGCGTACGGCAAGGCTCGCAAGGACGCCCTGGAGCACGGCAACCTGCCGATCCCAAAGCATATCGTGAACGCCCCGACCAAGCTCCACAAAGAGCTCGGCCACGGCCGCGGCTACAAATACCCACACAACTTCGAGGGCAACTACGTCCGCGAGCAGTATTTCCCCGAGGAGCTCGCCGACCGACGCTACTACGAGCCGACCAGGAACGGCTTCGAGGCGACTATCTCCGAGCGCATGCGGGGCCGCGACGACGCGGCCTCCGGCGAGCTGAAAGAGGGCAAGTCATCGGCGAGCGAGGGCTCGCATGACGATGGGTCATAGGTCATAGGTCATAGGTCATAGGTCATAGGTCATAGGTCATAGACTTGCTGCTTGCTGCTTGCTGCTTGCTGCTTGCTGCTTGCTGCTTGCTGCTTGCTGCTTGCTGCTTGCTGCTCGCTGCTTGCTGCTCGCTGCTTGCTGCTTGCTGCTTGCTGCTTGCCGCTTGCTGCTCGCCGCACCGCGTTTGCACAAGCTCTCCAAACTCTTTGCATCCCACCTCCAAACCCACGCCTCATCGAACGGATAGGCTAGCGTTGTAAGTAGAAACAACGTCCCCGACGCTACCGGAGAGAGTTCGATGAGCACCGTCGAAGAGTACTACGATCGCATCGCCGACGAGTACGACCACAGTCGATTCTCACATACCTGGGGTCGCTGCCTGGACTACCAGGAGCGCGCAATCCTGGAGCAATGGCTCCCCGACCCGCAGACCCATGACGTGCTCGATCTCGGCTGCGGCACCGGTCGCCTGCTCGACCTGGCGACGGCCGGGGTGGATGCCAGCACGAATATGGTGTCCGTGGCGCGCAGCACCACTCCATCGACGCCGGTCGAATGCGCGATGGCGCACGAGCTTCCATATCGCGAAGCGAGCTTCGATGCGGTCTTCTCGTTGCACCTCGCCATGCACCTGAGGCCGCGCTATCTCGAGCGCGTACTGCGCGAATGCCACCGCGTTCTGCGTCCGGGCGGCCGACTGATCTTTGACGCCCCCTCGGATTTGCGGCGTCGGCTCAACGCCTACGAACCCGACGGGTGGCACTGCGCGACCGCGATGAATCCAGGAAGCGTGCGTCAGCACGCCGCCGACCTCTTCGAATGGGAGGACTTCCGCGGCGTGATGTTCGCCCCATTCCACCGCCTCCCCGACCCACTCTCCCGCATGCTCGTGCGCATTGATGCAGCCGTTGGCCGCCATGATGTCGGCCGCTGGGCGTGCTCGCACTATATGTTCTGCCTGCAAAGGAGGGACGCATGAACCTTCTAAATCAAAGCAAGCAGACCGCGCGCGAGCTTCGACGCGAGCTTCGACGCGAGCTCCGATTCGCTCGCCGCCTCTTTGACGATGCCCGAAGCGACACCCTCGACGAGCTCGTCAGCACCGACGCTGACGCGCCGACGCACGCGTTCGAACCCCGGCTGACGTCTATCCAGCCCGTTCGTTCATCGACGGGCGCTGCCGAAAAGCGACACAACATTCGGCTGGCCGCCTCGCGCATCGAACCGTGTGTGATCGCCCCGGGGGCAATCTGGTCATTCTGGCATCTGGTGGGTCGCCCTTCCCCGTCACGCGGCTTCAGGGCCGGACGATCGATCGTCGATGGCCGCGTCGTCCGCGACTACGGCGGTGGGCTCTGCCAACTCGCCGGGCTCATACACCTGGTCTCGCTGCGTGCTGGCCTCGAGATTGTGGAGAGTCACGCACATTCGCGAGATCTATACGACGAAACGTCGCGCTACGCACCGTTGGGCAGCGACGCGGCCGTAGCGTTCGCCTACAAGGATTTGCGGGTGAGAAATACGCTGGATCAGCCGGTGGCGTGGCAGATCGACGTGGCGACCGAACATGTCGCCGCCAGCCTGGCGGCGCCTCGACCTGTCGAGGAATTCGAAGTCCGATTCGTCAGGCACGATGCCTCGACACAACGGCTGGCGGTTACTTACCGACGTTGTAAGTCGACAGGGAAACGCGAACTCACTCGCATCTCACACTACCACGTCCAATAAACGTCCAACTCCCACGCTCCAAGAATCAATCACTCAATCACTCAATCACTCAATCACTCATCCACGCCCGAGCCCCGCTCGGCGGCAAAGGTCGACACGTCGGGCTGCAGCCAGGTCGAATCATTGCCGATCGACGACTGGCCGACGTTCGGGCGGTCGTAGGTATCGGTGTCTGATCCCGCGTCGAGGAAGACCCCGATCGTCAGCGCATCCTCGAGCGGGCTGCCCGAGGATGCGTCGTTGACCGCGAAGCCCCAGCCGGCCTCGGCCGCACTGGTGTGCGTATCCGCTCCGCCGTCGTTGAAGACAAAGCCGTATCCACCGTCGCGGCCGATGCCTCCACCGGGCGTCGAGTACGTGACCTCGTCGTCGCCAGCCGCGTCCCAGAACACGCCCCAGCCGTAGGCATTGCCACTGCCCTGGCCGTTCTGTCGTACCCGGCTGGTCGCAGCGTTGTAGATGTCGTCGCCCGCAGCGTCGACCAGCAGGCCAGCGCCGTAGTTCGTACCGGCGCCCTGGACGCTGCCGCGCGCATCGTAGCTGTCAGCACCTTCGATATCGTGCAGTACGCCGACGCCTCGCACCGAGCCGAAGCCCTGCGCGAATGTACCTGCGGCATAAGTGTCCACGCCCGCAGCATCCGACAGCAGCCCCATGCCCCCGGCGAGTCCCGGAGCGCTCGCCGTGGCCGCGACGCCAGCGGACGCACCCTGTGCCAGGTTGCGGTTCGACGCGGCGCGATCGGCGAGCGAGAAGTACAGCACGTCCGGCCCCTGGGGGCTCCCTTTGACGGCCTCGTAGGAATCGCCGCCGGCCACATCGCGCAGCAGCCCGAGACCAGACGCGGTTCCAAAGCCCTGCCCGGCGTGCCAGACCTTGTAGTTATCAGTGCCATCCGCATCCCACAGGACACCGAGGCCCTTGAGCGAGGCGCCCTGCGAGAACGCCTCGGCCGTGTAGGTGTCGTCGCCGCCGCTGTCGAACAACAGCCCGACGCCGAGCATGGCCGAGCCCTGACTCATGCGGAGGCTCTCGTAGGTGTCGACGGCCGTCCCCCAGTCCACGAGCATCGCGACGCCCATACGCGCGGCCCCCTGTCGACCGGTCGCAGACAGCGATACCGGGCCGTCCTCCTGGGTCAAATCGCCGCCGGCGGCTCGCCCGTCCGCATCCGAGGGCAGAATCGAGCTATTGTCGTTCGCGTCCGCGACTTCGACGTACGAGTACTCATCCGAACCCGAGACATCGAGCAGCAGTGAGACGCCGTTCGCGCCGCTGTTGTTGGCACCGGCGGGCAGCTTGTAGACGTCGTCGCCGCCGGCATCGATGAGGACCGCGATATCTCCGTCCAGCGTCGAATCGGCGGTCGGGTCGTATGTCGTATTCCCCGCATCGCCGAGGACGATCTTGCCGGCGGGCGTATCGACCACATAGCTGAAGCCAGTCCAGTTCGCGGCATTCGACGTATCGCCCTGCACGCTCTCGATGGTCGCCGCGAGGTTCGCCGCGGCCGTCGCCATGTCGGTGAGCGGGAACTCCCGGACACGCGTCTCGACGAGCGCGTTCGTCAGGTCCGGCGCGCTCGCCTCCTGGGCGCTCGTGCCGGGCAAGAACAGATACGGCGCGTTCTCGTAGAAGTCGTCGCGGTCGCTGTCGGACCAACCCGCGCCCTGCAGTGCGTCGTTGCGCGCGGTGAGCGCCTCGGCGGCGGACGCGATGATCGGTGCAGCTACGTCCTGAAATTCGGAGGGCACGTCGGCAGCCTCGGTCTCCAGCGCCGAGGTGTCGGGCGTGCCACCGGCGGCCGTGATGAACTGCGAGACCGCCTGAGTCAGCTTGGATTCGGTGCCGCTAAAGCTGTAGCTGCCTGCGGTCCCGGTCACGTTCAGCCCCGCAGCCGAAGCAGCGCTCTCGACTGCGGCGCTCGGTGAGTCACTGGACGCGTCGATATCGGCCAGGATCTCGGTCATCTGGGCGATGCCGCGCATCGGATGCCGAAGTATCTCGGTGATCCGCGTCGAGTCGACCTTCGTATTGGACAATTCGGTCAGCATCGCTGCCGTCGACGGCTCGACGCCGAGGTCGCAGATCGAGACCTCGACATTGCCGAGCGCGGTGTCGAACCCGGCGGCCAAATCCGCACCCAGCGCCGGAGCGATCGCGCACTCACACTGCGTCGGAATGCACAGGTCGCGCCCGTCCGGGCCGGTCGCGCAGCTCTGCCCCGCATCACAATCGGAGTCCCCAGTACATTCGCGCGAGCAGAAACCCTCGAGGTTTCCGTCCTGCACGCAGATGTCGGCGCCGCTGTCGCACGACGATGCACCGCTTCCGCAGGGCTGGCCGACCGGGCTCGCCGTCGAGGCCATCGTGCCGCAGGCCTGCGCGCCGCCGAAGTCGTCTGCCAGGCACAGCTTCGTCTGGAGCGTGGTCTCCTGGCAGGTCGTTCCGGCATCGCAGTCACCATCGCCGCTGCACAGCGCCGCACAGAACCCGCTCGTCCCGGAGCGCCGGGTCGTGCACGAGGTCACCACGTTGTCGCAATCGGTCGCCCAGCTATCGCCGCTGCAGGCACGCCCGACCTCGACGCACTGGGTCGAGACAGGGTCACAGAGCTGGCCATCCTCACAGCCGGCCACGGTGCAATCGGCGGGACGCTCGACACACTCACCGGTCGACGGATCACAGACGCCTCCGGGGAAGCAGTCGGTATCCTCGCAGAGATCGCAGCTCTGGCCGACCGGGATACAGATCGAGAAGGTGGTTCGCTGCAGTCGTTGACACTCGTAGCCCGCCGCGCATCCCTCGGAGTTGTCGGTACAATCCTGCCAGCAATGCGAGCCATCTCCGATACCGAGGTTCAGACACCGGTCGCTGTCGCGGCCGCACTGCGCATCGGATTCACAGCCGGATTCGCAGTAGCCATATTGGGCCTGCTCACACTGCCCGGTGGTCTGATTGCAGTTGAAGCCGTCCTGACAATCCACGCCGGCACACTGGTCAGTGCATGTCTGGTCGATGGGGTAGCAGACGCCTTCATTGGTGTCGGGGTCGTCGCCGAGCGGGGTGCAGAAAAAGTTCGTAGGGCACTCCGTGGCGTCGGACTGCGGGTCGCAGCCGGCCGTGCAGACGCGCTCGTTCTGGTTGATATTGATGCAGATGTCTTCGGGGCCGTCACCGCACACCGAGTTGTTCTGACATGGTGCATCGCAGGTGCCCAACGGCTGTGTGCAGTCGCCGGTCCAGGGGTCGCAGATCTGGTCGCCGTCACAGGTGACGTCCGAGCAGCGGTCGACGCAGGTGAGTTCTTCGGGGACACATTGTGTGTCCGGGCTCTCCTCGGTGCCGACATTCGCGCAGAAGTAACTATCCGGGCACGGATTCTGGTCGTCACAGGCCCGGGCACACGCCGAATCGCCTGCCGGCAGCGTCACGCAGCGATCCTCCGCACCCCCGCAATCCTCGTCTGCCGAGCAGCTCGAGCAGAGGCCTGTCGACGATGCATCGGCGTCGGAGTCGTCGGTGTCGTCGGCATCATTGACGTCATCTTCGACGTCTCCGTCACCGGCATCCACATCGTCGACCACGTCGGCCGTGTTGTTCGAGCCGCCGTTGTTCTCGTCGTCGCCCGTGCACGCACCGGCAACCAAGAGAAGGCAGGCCATCAGAAAAACAAAGAAACCGCGGCAACTGGAATTCGCGCTCAACATCTCGCCTCATCTGCAAAGTGTGGCCGGGCATGGAGCGAAAGTGTCCTCGTCCAAACACAGCCTGGTCATCCTGGATACGCGGCAGGATCAGAATCTACGCGTCAAAAATCAAGCACACCCACCAATCGGCCACTGCAATTCTTGCGGGTCCGGCCGTGTTAACTGCCTCAGATTCTTGCATTGCGCCGGTCATCTGACTACGTTGAGCACGTTCGAAGTCTACCAAATAGTTGGAAAGTACAGCTTACAAAAAGAGAAGAGCATATGAACAGAATCACCATGAAGTTGTTCATCTCCGCCATCGCGGCCGTCGCAGTTGGCGGCCTCGCCGTGCTCGGCGGATGCGGCGATGATGGATTCGAGCAGATCGATCAGGGACAGTTGTCTCTGGAATCCCAGGGCACCGTCCAGCTGCAGATCAATCAAGATGACCGCCCTGAAGAGCAGAGCGACATCCAGTTTTCCAACTCGGGCACCGGAGACCTGACGTTCTCGCGGATCGAATTGGTGGATGCGCCGGCAAGGCTGACGGGTATTCAGTCCGCGGGCGACCAGCCCCAGCAGTGCGAATACGACAGGAACAACCCGCCGCAGTACGGAACCGGCTGCGAAACGGGCCAGGTCTGCTGGTACCTGACCAATACATGCCGCCCGACGGGCTTTCCGGACACGCCCGTGTCGATCGCCCCCGAGCGCTCGCTCAACCTGCAGCTCGTGGTGCTGCCCGGCGATGGACCCATCGAGTGTCCCGACGCACCGGAAGACGATGACAACGCCCCGGCCAACTACTGCGGCAAGCTCATCGTCGAGACCGACGCCGCCAACGACGGCGAGAACATCGTCGACGGAAACGCGACCGTCTACTTCACCTATCAGGCCGGTAGTGGCCAGATCCGAGTCGAGCCGCCCCAGATCTCCTTCGACGATGCGTCGCCCGGAGGCACGTTCACCCGGGACTTCACGATCTCGAACCCGGACTCCGAGGAGACGCTCTTCATCAACGGTGCGTCCATCAACAAAGAGTCGAGCATGTTCGAGGTCACCGGCGACGAGCCGATCTCGGGAGCGGAGATCTCACCGCAGGCCACGAAGTCCTGGACCCTCAACTTCACGCCGCCAGAGAGCGCCAACCTCGCCGAGCTCACGGGCATCTACCTGACCATCGAGTCGAGCGCCAAGAACAACAGCTCGGCCTCGACCTTCATCAGCATCGGTGGCAGCGGCGCGACGCCGGTGGTCACCGTCGAACCCGAGCTCGTGTCCTTCGATAGCGCGAGCGAGCAGACAGTCACGGTCACCAATGTCGCTGGCGACTCCGGCGAGGATCGCCCGAATATTCGCCTGCGAAGCCTCACGACCGCCGAGAATGACGCATTTTATACCTTCATCATCGACGGCACCGAGATCGGCAACAATATCGATACCGACTTGCTGCAGCCCGGTGACTCGAAGGAGATCACCGTGAAGTACGCCAAGCCCGACGGTGAATCCGGCGCGGGTGCGACCGAGGCTCGCCTCAGCTACACGTACTTCGAGAGTAGCGAGCAGATTAGCTCCACCAAGCGGTTCACGCTGCTGGGCGACCAGGCCAGCGCGCCGCTGGGCAAGCTCTCTCCGACCAGCCTGCTGTTCCGAGCCGCTGACGGCAACGAGAAGACGCACGCGTTTGTCATTCGCAATATCGGCAACGCCGCGCTGGATCTCTCCGGAGCCGCCCTCGGTGATCCCGCGGTCGGCAGCAAGGACGAGTTCACCTTCGACGTCCCGAGCTCGGTTCCGGCCGGCTCCATCGCCGAAGGCACTGTCACCTTCACCGGTGCAAACGCCGAGACGGACAACGTCTCGCTGAATATGAACTCCAATACGGCCGGTCCCGTGATGACGTTGAACCTGTTCGCGGACGGCTCTTCGCCGGATGCGAACATCGATGCACTCATCACGCCGTTCGGCGACGACACGGTCGCCGTCGACTCCAAGGTCGAGCTCGACGCGCAGCAGTCCACGGTTCCGGACTCCTCGAGCCTGGACAGCGCCGAGTGGTACCTGCTGTCCCGCCCGAGCGGAAGCAGCGCGTTCCTCAACAAAAATGGACGCAGCGTGGCCTTCTTCCCGGACGCAGCCGGTGAGTACAAAGTCGGCCTCATCCTCTATTCTGGCTCCACCGGCTCGTCGACCACCTATACGTTCACGGCCGAGTAACCACACCGACTCCGACGCACCAACTCCGACGCACCGGGCGGGCCCGCCCCGGCGACTCAGAACAGAGTCGCCTGGAGCGGGCCCGCTTTTTTGATGCCGCCGTCCTCTTCGCCCGCTCGCCGTCCGACGAATCCCAGCTTGCGACGATGGATCTCGTAGAGCGAACGCACCATCTCCCACTGCGGGCCGCTGCCCTTCATGCGCTGACCAAACTCCGGGTTGCTTACTTTGCCGTCGCGCATCTCGCGGAGCGTATTCATCACGCGGTCCGCGCGGTCGGGGTAGGATTCCCGGAGCCGCTTCTCGAAGACCGGCGCGACCTCCAGCGGGAGCCGAAGCAAGATCATGAACGAGCGCGTCGCCCCGGCCTGTCGCGCTCGTTCGAGGATCTCGGGAATCTGACTGTCGTTGAGCGCAGGGATGACCGGCGCGATCGCGACACCCGTCTCGACACCAGCATCTGACAGGGCGGCGATGGTCTTGAAGCGCTGGCTCGCCGCCGCTGCCTGCGGCTCGATCGCCCACGCCATCTCGTCGTCGGCAAACGGGATGCTCAGGTAGACCCGCGCGCCGGCCCGCTCGGCGATGTCGGCGAGGACGTCGACATCACGGCGCACGAGCGACGACTTGGTGATGATGACGACTGGATTCCCCACGTCCCTACACACCTCCAGACACCCGCGAGTGAGGTCGTAACTCGCCTCCAGGGGCTGGTAACAGTCCGTGACGCCGGAGAACGCCAGCGGCTCGCGCTCCCAGCCCGGCTTTCGCAGCTCTCGGTAGAGCAGCTCGGGCGCGTTGGTCTTGACCGTGATCTTGCGCTCGAAATCGCTGCCCGCCCCGAGGTCCAGGTAGTGATGGGTGGGCCTTGCATAACAGTAGGCACACCCGTGGAAGCATCCTCGATACGGGTTGACTCCGTGGCGAAACGGCACATCCGGACTGTCGTTCGACGTGATGATCGATCGAGCCTGCTCCTCGAAGACCTGCAGGTCGGCCTGCGGCGGCTCACCGAGCCACTCGACGTGACTGGACGACCACGGATTCGGGGGATTCCAGACTTTTTGCGGCTTTGCGGCCATTTGGGCTCCTCGAGTGATCTCCGAACACTGATCATATTATCAGTACCGCCATCCCCTTTACAAGCCACCAGAAGGTCGCTCCTGGCGACTTCGAGTCGGGCTGCCGACGGAATTGGAACTGAGGCTTGCCATTCACGGCGCGGCACGGTAGCCCGTTGCGCCCCTGGGGCACGACGTCGCAGGTGCGGCGCGGTGGCGCACGCGCTTGACACGCCAGTGTGCCCTACTTATAGTTGCGCGCCGATTTTGGCTGATTTTTGGAACGCACGAGACGTTCGCCAAAAACAAATTTTAGAACCCGGCCGCGGTCTCGCCGCGGTCACTTTTTGGAGAAGACATGGCAGAGTTCTTCAACAATGCAGGAACGCTCTTTGATGAGGAGCGACTGAGTCAGCTTCCCGAGTATCCGGAGTGGAACGACGAGGAGATCGAAGACGTTCGCCGATCGCTCGAGGAGCTGCTCGAGAAGCGTCAGTCGCAGATCGACGAAGGCATGGACGCGATGGACACCCGGTATTTCTGGGTCAGCTACGTGCTTCGTGCCCTTGGATTCGCCTCTAGCGTCGCGGAGATGACGCCGGAAGCGACCGAGGCGAGCGATCCGCGCCCGAACTTCACGCTGTTTATGGACGCACAGGACTTCCGCTCGGCACTGCCGTACCGCGGCAGCCGCGAGTTCTTCATCCATAGCCTCGCTATCATGCAGGCCCTCGAATGGGATGCGTCGCTCGATGAAGTCGAAACGGACGAAGGCATCGAAAACCCGGCCCTGCAGGTCGACCGCTTCGTGCGCTCCACGGGCGTCGAATGGGGCATTCTGACCAACGGCCGGATCTGGCGTCTCTTCCACCGCGACTCGATCGGTCTGCTCGATACGTACTTCGAGATCGACCTGGTCAACGCGCTGGAGTCCAACGAAACGGAGGCCTTCAAGTACTTCTGGATGGTCTTCAGCCCCTTCGCACTGTCCGGCGGCGGGGAAGTCGAGCCGATCGTTCGACGCCTGCTCTGAGTTTAATTGGCGCGCCCGATTTGATCGACGGCGCGCAGGCATTACCATTGGGACGTTGCGGCGCACCCGCCGCTTCCCACATTTTTCGGAACGACACTCTCATCTAAGAGGAGAACACCATGGCCCGAGACGAACTGGGACCACTCGAAGTCGAAGTCAGAGACAACAACATCAACCGCGCGCTGAACCGCCTCAAGCGTGAGATCGGCCGCGAGGGCATCAGCCGTGAGCTCAAGCGTCGTCGCTTCTACGAGAAGCCGAGCGTCGCCAAGCGTCGCAAGATGCGTGAAGCCGAGCGTCGTCGCCGCAAAGAAGAGCGCCGCCGCAAGCGTCGCAAGCGTCGTCGCCGCTAGCACAGACGTAGCACCCCGATGAGAGAACGACCGCGTGTGGCCCACGGCTATCCGCGAAGTTCGGCCTGGTTCCGAGAGCCGACAGCGCCCGCGCTGTCGGCTTTTCTCTTTTTGGTTACCGCCTTCGGCGGTGTGTTCCGGCCTTCGGCCGTTGGTTACCGCCTTCGGCGGTGTTCTTCTAGCTTCGCTCGTTCGTTCGGAACGCGAGCTTTCAGGTCACTCGCCCCGACACAAAAAAACCAGGCGCCCCAAACAAAAGGGACGCCTGGTCGGGTCATCGGCGCGCCGCGAAGGCGCGCCTGATTCCGGTGTGACGATTAGCCGGCGTTGCAGAAGCCGACCTCACCACCATTGGTCCTGCATGCGTTATCGCAGCAGTCCTCGTCCTCGCGACAGGCCGCGCCGACCTCGGCACAAGCGGCCTGACAGATGCCTTCGCGACAGACGCCCGAGCAACACTCTTCGTCGGTGGAGCAGGCTTCCTCGTACTGCGTGCACGTGGGACACCCTTCATCGACGATACCGTCGCAATCGTTATCGGCGCCATCACAGATCTCGGGGCTGCAGTTCTCACAGCCCTCATCGATCTGACCGTCGCAGTCGTTGTCCTTGTAGTCACAGACCTCCTCTCCGTCCGGCACACACTCGTTCTGGCACCCGGCGTGGATGTTGAGGTCCACCGGGCTTCCCGGGGAACCGGAGCTGAGGTTGCTGCAGGCGTTACCGTGCAGCTGGACCTCGCCGGTCGCCTCGTCGTAGGTGAATCCATTACTCCCATCTTCGGGGACCTGAGTGCCGTTGACCTCGACCCAGATCTGATCGCCATCGACATTCGGGCCATCGACGACATAGGTGCAGTCGATGACGTCGCTGGAGATATTCTGCAGAACCGTCACGAGCGCGTTCGTGGAGTTCGCCTCGTAGTAGTCGTTGGTTCCGCCGGCCTGGGCCATTTGAGTGAGGTTGGCGGGCGTCGCTCCAGACTGGAACCCGACCACGTAGACGGGCACGCCGTCGTTGTTGAGGGCCCGAGCCGCATCCACCGCCGCGGGCTGGTCGCCGCAGGCAGTCGGGTTACCGTCCGTGATGATGACGACGGCTTTGTTACGAAGGCCGGGGTGGGGGTCGCTGGGCAACTCGTAGTACTGATTGTTGCGCACCGACTGAAGGGCACCGGCCGTGGGAGTCTGCCCACCGGTTCCGAGTCCCGCGTAGGACGACTTGATCGTCGCGGCATCGTTGGGCAACAGGTCGAGAATTTCGGAGACATCACCGCAACTGCTGCCGCTGAACTCCATCATGCCGACGTTGACCTGATTCCACAGCTGGTCGGCCATGACGTCGAGCGCGGCTTTCGCGTCGCTGATCGGGGTGCCACCCATCGAGCCCGATGTATCGAGCACGAAGTAGATATTGGGCTTGACCGTCTCGACGCTCTCGGACTTTTCGTCGCAGATCGGGATATTACCGGCTTCCGCCGGGCTCGCCTCGCACACGTCGCCGATGCCATCACCGTCGGTGTCGGTCTGGTCGTAGTTCGCGACGTTCGGGCAGTTATCACAGACGTCACCGAGACCGTCGCCATCGCTATCGGTCTGGTCGGCGTTGGAGTCATCCGGGCAGTTGTCTTCGACGATCGGGACGCCATCACCGTCGTCGTCCCGGTTCGGATTGTAAGTATCTTCGGGGTTTTCGCAGACCGTCGGATCCTGGTCTTTATTGGCGAGTTCGGGGCAATTATCACACGCGTCACCGACCCCATCACCGTCGGTATCTATCTGGTCGGGGTTCGCCTTGAGCTTGCAGTTGTCGTTTCCGTTGATGATGCCGTCGCCATCGGGGTCGTCCTGGAGACCGCCAGCGTCGACTTCAACCTGACCGGAATCGCCTTCGGCGTCCGAGCTCCCGTCTGTGCCGGGGCCAGCATCCGAACCCCCGGGCTCGACGCACTCGCCGGTCTGGGGGTTGTAGATTCGGTCACCTCGACAGTCGTCGCCGGTGCCATTTGAAACATTCGAACCCCCGTCGGAACACGCTCCTAGCGCGAGCGCCGACACGGCCAACACCACTAACCCTCTGACCAACTTCATAATTGGCTCCACACCTGTTGTGATCACCCAAATGAGCAGCGAGAAACTCGGCTCCCAACGTCTCCGCGGCCGAGCTCGATCGCGTTCAAAATCCCTTATCCCTCGAGGAGCTATGCCTTTCCGGGCTCTCGAACCCACTCCATTCTGCGCCAACGGTGCCACTTGTTCGCGACACGTTTTACGACGCGCGACGGGCGAGTACTGATACTGTGGACGATTGCCCAGCTTTCCTCGATTATCACCGGATAGACTAGCACAAGCGATACCGAAAAACGAATCACTGCGAGGCAGTCAAAGTGCACCACGACGGCACACAAAGCTCAAAAGAGACGGGGAACTTTATTTGACCAATAAACGGCCTCACACGGGTCAGCGGCCCAACCAGATACGGACCTCGTCGGGGATCGCGAGGAACGCCGCGACGAGCAGAAACCCGAGGACGGCCGTTTGAATCAGCGATTGCCGATCGTGCAGAAACGAGACCCCGGGGCGCCTCCACAACACCCAGAGAGCCGCTGCGCCGGCCGCGAAATTCGCCCCAGAGCGGATCATCTGAACGTAGGCGGTCGGGATCTCCCCGGCCAACAGGAACGCACCCGCCTGGGCAACCGACCAGGCCGCGCCACAGATCCCGGTCAAGAGGACGACGTCACGGGTAGACGTACGGCTTCCGAGAAAATACAGGCTCAACAAGAGCGTTGCCGCCGGGCCCAGGAAAAACCCCGAGTACAACAGAGTAAACGGCGACACATCGACCGGCTCGTCGACGGTCCCCTTGTCTGCGCGCTCCGAACGGTCAGCGGGCAGCCCCGCAGCAGCACGGGCCTCCGCCCACTCCTGTTCGAGATCTAAGTCCTTCTTGTTTGACTCTTCTTGCACGATACTCCGTTCGAATTGCATGCTCGACCCCGGCCCATATAGAGCCAACCAAAAGAATAAGAAATTCCTGCTTCCAGTAACAGCGCGGATTCTCGAGCGTTGCCCGCACCTCTGCGTCCCACTCTCGTTGGACAACGCATCGCCCCTGGTGTTCCGTCCGGCCCTTCATGGAGCACGCAAGGCGCGGCTGCCCGGAGTTCGCAGGCTGGCAGCCTGCGCGCCACAAACCGACGGCGCTTAATAGCTCAAAACTCCGCAGGCTACGTCGATGCAAGACGACGCAGAACTCGCGCAAATCAGCCGGTCTGACGACGCGGAGGGTTTCATCTCGCCTCCGACTCCTGGGAAGAAACCCGGACCGAGTCAGGCCGAGATGATTTTTGCGAGATCGAAGTCGGCTGAAGCAGGCGTAGCCGCAGGCTACGTCGATGCAAGACGACGCAGAACTCGTGAAAATCAGCCGGTCTGACGACGCGGAGGGTTTCTTCTCAGGAGTCCCCAAGGTCGTAATAACCTTGACGGTACGCGGGCGCGCAACTATTGATTCCGGGAGCCTAACTGCGACGCAGACTACACGCATCGATCCTGGCCTCGACGAGCGACAAATCGGGCCAGAACAGAATCTTTTTCCGAGGCGCTTCCCATGGCCGAGAGTGCAGCAAACGAAGAGAGCAACGAGGCGACAGATCAGGCGTCGGCCGACGAAGCCGAAGACGTCCAAGATCAGGGGATTCCGTCGCTCGACGAAGAGCTTGCGACGACGTACCGCGATGATCTCGGTGACGATCGACTGGTCGAGATGTATGAGACGATGACGCTCATCCGGCGCTTCGAAGAACAGGCTGGACGGTCGTATCAACGTGGCAAGATCAAAGGGTTTTGCCACCTCTACACAGGCCAAGAAGCCGTCGCCACGGGCGCCATGGCCGCCATCGAGGACCGGGATTATGTGGTCGCGGCCTACCGCGAACACGGTCACGCCATGGCTCGCGGCCTCGACCCCGACGCCGTCATGGCCGAGCTCTTCGGCAAGAAGACGGGTGTATCCAAGGGCAAAGGCGGCTCGATGCACCTCTTCGACGTCGAAAAGAACTTCTACGGCGGATGGGGCATTGTCGCCGGACAGATTCCAACCGCAACCGGGGTCGCCTTCGCGTCGAAATACCGCGAGGAAGACGCCGTGACCCTCTGCTTCTTCGGCGAGGGCTCGGTCCACCAGGGCGTCTTTCACGAGTCGCTGAATATGGCGTCGAAGATGGACCTCCCGGTGGTCTACATCATCGAGAACAACAAATACGCGATGGGCACCGCGATCGAACGGATCAGCGCGGTCACCGAGCTCGACAAGAAGGCCCTCAGCTACGATATGGAGGGCGTCCGAATCGAGGACGGCCAGGATATCTTCAAGGTCTACGACGGCCTCAAGAAAGCCGTCGACCGGGCGCGAGAGGAACAGCGCCCCACCCTCGTCGAAGTCCGCACCTACCGCTACAAGGGACACTCGATGAGCGACCCCGCGACCTACCGCACCAAAGAAGAGGTCGAGGAAGCCCAGAAGCGCGACCCCATCCAGCGCTTCACCCAGTGGCTCATCGACAACGATATAAGCAGCCAGGAAGAACTCTCCGAGATCGACGAGCGCATGAAGAGCCGCGCCAAAGACGCCGTGGAGTTCGCCGACAACTCCGACTTCCCGGACGCCAGCGAGCTGACCACCGATATCTACGTCGACTGGCCCGCCGAGATCGACTGAATAGCGATTACCTACGCCGAGCATATACCGAGGACTTCCCATGCGAGAAATCGAGTTTCGCGAAGCGCTCAACGAAGCGATGACCGAGGAGATGGAGCGCGACGACGACGTGTTCCTGATCGGCGAAGAAGTCGCCGAGTACAACGGGGCTTATAAGGTCAGCAAGGGACTGCTCGACCAATTCGGCGCCGAGCGCGTCATCGACACGCCCATCGCCGAGGCGGGCTTCACCGGCATCGGCATCGGCGCGGCGATGGTGGGCATGCGCCCGGTCGTCGAGGTCATGACGTTCAACTTCGCCATTCTGGCGCTCGATCAGATCATCAACACCGCCGCCAAGATGCGCTATATGTCCGGCGGCCAGGTCAGCTGCCCGATCGTCATTCGTGGCGCCGGTGGCGCCGGCGGGGCACTCGGTGCGCAGCACTCGCAGTCGCTCGAGGGCCAGTACGCCCACATCCCCGGTTTGAAGGTGATGATGCCCTCCACGCCCAAGGACGCCAAAGGCATGCTCAAGACCGCGATACGCGACCCGGATCCGGTCATCTTCATCGAGGGCGAGATTCTGTACGGCCTCAAAGGCGAGGTGCCCGAAGACGAGTATACGATCCCGCTGGGCGAGGCCGACATCAAGCGCGATGGCGACGATTGTACCATCGTCACATGGAGCCGGATGGTCCACGTCTGCAGCCAGGCCGCCGACACGCTCGCCGAAGAACACGACGTCGACGTCGAGGTCATCGACCTGCGCACGCTGCGCCCCTTCGATCGCGACGCGATCCGGGATTCGGTCGAGAAGACCAATCGCGTCGTCATCGTCGAAGAGGGCTGGCCCTTCGTCTCCGTAGGCGGCGCCGTGGCCGACTGGGTCGCCCGCGATCTCTTCGACTGGCTCGACGCCCCCGTCGGCCGCGTCAATCAGCGCGACACCCCCATGCCCTACGCGTTCAACCTCGAGGATCAATCCGTCCCGGGCTCCGATCAGGTCGTCGAAGCCGTCAAGAAGGCCTGCTACATCGACTGAAGCACCCGCCGCTGCTCATCTATTTGATTACGCTTAGAGGAAGTCATGGCAGAAGTCGTTGAAATGCTCGCGCTGAGCCCCACCATGGACGAAGGTACCATCGCAGAATGGGCCAAGTCCGAGGGCGACCACGTCGAGGAAGGCGAGATCATCGCCGATGTCGAGACGGACAAGGCGACGATGGAAATGGAGTCGTTCTTCGAGGGGACGCTCCTCAAGATCCTCGCCCCGGCGGGTGACGCCGTCGAGGTTGGCCAGCCCATCGCCATCATCGGCGAAGAGGGTGAGGATATCTCTGCGCTCCTGGCCGACCTGGACGGTGATGGCTCGAGCGAGGAAGCCGAGCAAGCCCCGGCGGAAGAAGATGACCAGGGAGAAGAGGGAGAAGAAAAACAGGAGCGAGAACAAGAGGACCAAGAACAGACCCCCGAGGCCGAGGAGCAAGCCGCGGGCGAAGAGCCGCGAGAAGCGAAAGAGGGCGACTCGTCCGACCGTGAACGCATATTCGCGAGCCCCCTCGCCCGTCGCATTGCCGATGAAAGGGGACTCGACCTCGAGAATATTCAGGGAAGCGGCCCCAACGGACGCATCATCAAAGCGGACGTCGAATCCGCCGAGCCACAGAAGGCTCGAGGCAAAGCGCAGGAAAAGGAGGCGCCCGCACGGCCGTCGCCCTCCCAACAGCCACCCGCCGAGCTCGAGGGCGAAGAGATCCCGCTCTCCCAGATGCGCAAGACCATCGCCAAGCGCCTCCGGACGTCATGGCAGAATGCGCCGCACTTCTTCTTGACCGTCTCGGTCGACATGGCCCCGGCGATGGAGAAGCGCGCCGAGATCAACGCCGGCCTCGAGGAAGCCGAGATGGGCGTCAAGATCTCGGTCAACGATCTCATCGTAAAGGCATGCGCCCAGGCTCTACAGCAATTCCCCGAGGTCAACGTCTCGTTCCAGGACGACCACATCGCCCAGTACGACACCTCCAATATCGGCGTCGCCGTCGCTGTCGACGAGGGTCTGGTCACTCCGGTCATCCGCAACGCAGAATCCAAGTCGCTCTCGCACATCGCCCGCGAGACCCGCGAGCTCGCCGAGCGCGCGCGCGACAAGGACCTGATGCCCGAGGACTACAGCGGCGGCACCTTCACCGTCAGCAACCTCGGGATGTTCGGAATCGACCACTTTACGGCGGTCATCAACCCGCCACAGGCCGCGATCCTGGCCTGCGGTGCGGTCAAAGAGGTCCCGGTCGTCGAAGATGGGGAGTTGGCCGTCGGCACCCGCATGAAGGTCACACTGTCCTGCGACCACCGAGCCGTCGACGGTGCGACCGGCTCCGAATTCCTGCAGGTCCTGGTCAACCTGCTCGAGAATCCCCTGTTGCTGATGGTCTGATTGCCGCCAGACGGCGCGGCTGGCCCAACGGCGGGCTTACTCGCTGCACGTCGCGGCCGGACAAGAGCCCTCGATACGGCTCCACACCGGCATCTGACGGGCCATATCCAACGTTGCATCACATTCGGCGCGGGCGAGGCGAGCTGCCTGGTCACGCGTCGAGTGTGTTCCCCACCCGCAGATAACGTCCTTCTTCGCGGAGGCGCAGTCTCCCTCCAGCGGGCAGATCTTCACGCACGAAAAACACCGCACTCCGCTTGGCTCCGGCGCATCTTGCGCCTTCGGAGACGACTCTGGTGGCGTCCGAGACGCCAGGGGCTCGGGCTCGGGCTTGGATTCGGGCTCGGGCTGGGATTCGGGCTCGGGCTCCGACTCTGCGTCGGGTTTGGATGCCTCGACCTGTGGCTCTTGCTCATCGGGCTCCTCACCCTTCGCACTACCCAGCGCTTCATCCCACTCATCCGGGTTCGCCTCCAGATCGTCTCTGGGCGTCGGCTCTTCGAAGTCTTCTTCGCTTATCGCCCCCTGTGGCGTGGCAGAAACAGCCTCCGCGCGTACGTCTCCGCGAACAGAGAACGGATCGTCCTCCGGCGACGGAGGCTGGCCGACGAACTCGTCCTCATCACCAGAAGAAGTACTGTCCGACGTCGCGCAGCCCGACGTGGGCGCCCAGCTGAGCCAGGCGACCGTCAGCACGACTATCCAGGCGTGTCGACTTCGAAGTCTGATCACGCGTCTACCTCCACGTCCTGAAAGGCCCACAGGTGACTCGCCAGAAAATTGATAACCATACCGCACGCGATACCAGTGAGGACCGAGAGGGTGGGGCTGATGTCGAGCGTCGCCGGCAAACTCGGCCACAGGCTGGCGAGCCACGCCGGAAACGGAACATCCAACCCCAGGCTCTTGAAGACAAAACGATAGGCCGCCCACGTCACGACCAATTGGACCAGTGCAGCCACCCCGGCGGCCAGGTAGTACTTGGTCATACGACCAAACCAGTGGCGTAGGGTGCCCTTCTCGCGGTCGCCCCACGTCCAACGGTCGTTGAGCACGAAATTCGTAAAGATACTGACCAGAATGCCCGCGAAGTTGGCGACCGTCACGCGTGTCTCGCCGGGAATTCCCGCGAACATGAAGCGATAGACGAACTCGAAGATCACCAGGTTCACGATCACGCCGGAGCCTCCGACGATGCCGAATTTGATCAGTCGCTTGACGCGCCCACGGGTCATGTACGGAATCCCGAGCATCTCGCGACTCGCATCGGCTGGCCCGTCCGTTCTTTCGGGTCTATCGATGGGCTCGGTCGTCATCTGAATAATATGGAGGTTCTCAGGCGCCGGAGGACTCAATGAAGACAGTCCGGAAGTCCGCGTGGAAGTCGAATCCAACCTTTTCGTAGACTCTCAGTGCTGCCGCATTCTCGGCATTGACGTAGAGGGCCACACGAGGCGTGCCACCCTCGAACAACTCCCTGCAGATGTCAAATAATGCCCTTGTTGCCACGCCGCGTCCACGAAACGGAGGCGGGGTGAAGACGCCCGAGAGCTGTACTCCGACGTCGCCGCGCGCGGAGATATCCGCCTTGAACATCAACTGGCGTATCGCGTTGAACCAGACGAAGGTGCGGCCCGAGTCGATCCGATGGCGGACGTGGCGCCGAAAGGACTCGGGGTTGCTCTCGAGGGGATCCTCGAGCGTCTCCTCGCGATGCATCTGTGCGCTCGCGAGGTAGACGGCCTCCAATTGCGGGGGTTTTGCGCGCTCGAGACCAGTTGGCTCGAGCATGTCGTCGCGCGCCGGCAATATCTCGTCGAACCAGCGGTCGCGTTCGATCGTCAAGAGCTTCTGGAGTCGGTTGAGCCTCGCGCGAACCTGTGTGCCCCCGGGATGGTGCACGTATGCGTCCCAGAAAGGAGAGACAGACGCGTCGCCGGAGACGATGTGATCGAAGACGAACCCACGCTGTCGGTACCAGCGCCCCATGGAGCGGGCTGCACGCTCGTCGATAGCGTCGATGAGGGCGAGTCGATTGGTCACGGCCAATGAGACCGCGCGAAACGAGCCCTCCCCGTCCGGAAGCGCGGCGTAGTGAAAGAGTTCGGGGCGGCCATCCGGGAGCACGCCGTGATTCTCGAGCCAGCACAGCTGGAATAGGTTCAACGCCGGATCGCGCTCGAGAAACGCCCGCAATCGCTTGCAGTGGCGCATCGTCAACATCTTCGGGACCGGTTCTCGGTCCGTATTTGCCTGCCAAATAGCCATGATGCTGGTACACGTGCGGGTGCTGCCGAAAACGATGGGCGCCGCGCGACACCCCGCGAAAAGAAGAGCCCGACGCTACTCTAACGCCGGGCTCATCTCCATTCAAAAGCCCTCGCGACACTCGCGAGGGCATGGGTCGGTGCGTCTGAGCTCTACATACCGTCGCCGAACGGGTCGAATTCATCGCCACCGAGGTCGAGCTTGGGTGCTGATTTCTTCGGCTCGGACTTCTTCGGCTTCGACTTGGGCTTCGGACGCGCCCGTCGTCGCGGACGCTTGCGCGTCTCTTTCTTCTCCTCTTCGACCTTCTCTTCTTTTTCGTTGATCGGCGTAAAGCCCACGGTGACCTGCATATTCTTGGGCTCCTTGGGCTTGTAGACGGACTTATTATAGGTCGAGGAGTCCGGTTCGTAGCTGCCCTGAGTGAGCATGAATGCCGCACCGCCGGCACCGAGGACCAGGACCAGGACCACCACAAGTGCGACCAGCGGCATCTTGCTGGAGGCCTTTTCTTCGGCCTGCGCCTGCATAGCCGCCTGCTGGGCCGCCATTTGCTGGCGGCGCTGCTCCTCTTGCTGGCGGCGTCGCTCCTCCTCTTCGCGGCGCTTGCGCTCGGCCTCTTCCTCGGCGGCCTTGGCCTCTTCTTCAGACTCCTCTTCCTCCTCGACGTACTCGCCCTTCTCTTTGAGCTCCTCGACCCGCAGCGCCTCCTGGCGCAGAGTGCGGCGCTTTTCGAGCCCCTCGAGGCGCTCCATCTCGGCTGTAATACGAGCCTGCGCCTCGGCTTTCTTGCGCTGCTCTTCCTCTTCCTTCTTTCGACGCTCTTCTTCTTCCTTGGCCTTTAGCTCGGCCTCGATCTTCTCCTGCTCGGTCTTCGCATCTTCCTCGGTCTCGTCGAGGATACCCGCCAAGAGATCATTTGCGTCGTCATCGCTCGCCCAATTATCGCTTTTCTTTTCCGAACCCACCTGATGTCTCCTTTCGTTTTGCCCGCCCTGGTACCACGAGCCTGAGAACCCAATTTTGCTTCTGCGAGCGCGTGTGTGCTCCATCGAGTATAAGATTCAAGACGGCGGAGGACAACAATGCCCACAGAAATGAAGAGCAGCACCCGGTTAGTTCAACGTCACCGGTGGAAGCGAAATTTCCAAAAGCCTCCCAGCTCCACGACCTGACCGTCCTCGACGATGCCTCGTTCGACCGACCCCTGATCGACGGTCGTGCCCGACTCCGAGTCGAGGTCGATAACCAGCACATCGCCGCGCTCGAGGGGCAAAATCAGCGCGTGTTCATCCGCGACACGGTCGTCGGGGATCACGATATCGCAGCGCTCGGTCGAGCTACCGAGCACGATGCCTCCCCGGCGGACGAAGACCCGCCCCGGTGCGATCGTGCCGGTCAACTCCTCGATCCAGCCATAGGAGCGCGGCTGTGGGCTGGGCACCGGCGCTTCGGGCGCGAATGTACGGTAGACGCTTCGAGACTTTGCCCGCCCGAGATCGACCGGCGTTTCGGCATCGTCGATATCGGCGCGCGCTCCGCGAAGCGCGGCTGTCATCTCGGAGGCCGAGAAGAAGCGCTCGTCCGGGTCCTTGTGCAACGCCTCGAGTACGACGTCGACCAGCGCGTCGGGCAAGCCGTCGACGATCTCGCGTGGGTCGGGAGGCTCTTCCATTTCGATGCGCTTCATCAGCGGATAGCCCTCCTCGCCGTCGAAGGGAAGCTCGTCGGTGAGCATCTCGAAGAGCGTCACGCCGAGGCCGTAGAGATCCGCGCGCTGGTCCACCGAGCGTGGGCTGGTCAACTGCTCGGGCGCCATATAGACCATGGTCCCGACGATGTCGCGCGACTCCGTGACTCGTTCCTTGCCGGGCGCGATCTCAGCGCGGGCCACCCCGAAGTCCGTGAGCTTCACGACGCCTTCCCCGGTGATGAGAATATTCTCGGGTTTGACATCGCGGTGCACGACACCGTGAGCGTGGGCAAAAGCCAGCGACTGCAAGCTCTGCAGCGCGATATCGATGCACTCGGTCGGGGCGAGCCGCCCCTCTTCGTCGAGGAGATCGGTGACAGCGTGGCCGGGCACGAACTCGAGCACGAGCCCGGGCCGTCCTCCGACCTCGATAGGCTCGTAGCAAGTCACGATGCCATCGTGCTGCCTCCCTAGAATATTCTGTATCCGCGCTTCCTGGTTCAGCCGTTGGACCAGCACGTCGTCGTGCGCACTCGACTCAGACAGCACCTTGATCGCCACCGGCATTCCGGTCGGACGGTAAACGCCACGAAAGACCGACGCCATTCCACCGGAGGCAAGAACTCGTCCCACACGATAATTGCCGACGATCAATTCATGTCCCTCGTATCGAGATCAGCCCGACCGGGGGCTGTTCGGCCTCGGCCCGGCAGGCAAAGTCCGATTCGTTGTGCACGTTTCGAGCTCGGCCCCATCATGATGGCACCACCCGATCGAACACAACCCAGTTTTGTCATGCGCTCGCCCGACAGTTGAATCGTGGTTCGATTATCTTGACAACTCTGATGCTACACTTTACTCCGAATGTACTCGCTCTGTTCACTGTTCGACTAGTTGGGAGTCGGCAGACACTTACTCAAGAGGAAAGTCATGAAGCGTTTGTTTTTAGTCATTCTCGTCGCGATGTTCGCCGTCTCCGCCTGCAAAGGTGAAACGGGTGGCGAAGAAGCCAAAGGTGGTGACCAAGAAGCCGCTGCCGAAGAAGCCGCTGAAGGCGAAGAAGCTGCCGAAGGCGAAGAAGCCGCTGAAGGCGAAGAAGCTGCCGAAGGCGAAGAAGCCGCTGAAGGCGAAGAAGCCGCTGAAGGCGAAGAAGCTGCCGAAGGCGAAGAAGCCGCTGAAGGCGAAGAAGCTGCCGAAGGCGAAGAAGCTGCCGAAGGCGAAGAAGCTGCCGAAGGCGAAGAAGCTGCTGAAGGCGAAGAATAAGCTGAGTGAGCGTGATTAACGCTCTCCAGGAAAGGCCGGGCTCTGTGCCCGGCCTTTTTTTATCGTCTGGACGCCCTTATCCAATCGTCGGTTGTTTGAATGCACCGGCTGGATTAGATTGAGGTCGGTCGATCACCATTATCATCGTTTGAGCCGGAGAAAACACCCGTGGCCGAAGAGGAAGGGAGCGACAACACGAACAAGTCTCCCGAGGAACGCTTGGAGAACGCGATGAAGGCCTTTCAAGAGCGCCTTCAAGACGCCGGACTCAAGTCGACCCGGCAGCGCGATACGATCGTCGAGTGCTTCTTCCG
Source organism: Myxococcota bacterium (assembly GCA_051747295.1). Lineage (GTDB taxonomy): Bacteria > Myxococcota_A > Bradymonadia > Bradymonadales > Bradymonadaceae > JBNJFZ01. The sequence goes on along the minus strand of JBNJFZ010000005.1, from coordinate 33,144 downwards.
CCTCGATAAGCATATCACCGCGGATGAGCTACTCGAGGAAGTACGCGAAGAACAGCCTCGTATCGGCTACGCAACGGTCTACCGCACGCTGAAACTGCTGGTGGAGCAAGACCTCGCCCTCCCCAAGGACTTTGGTGACGGCCAGACCCGCTACGACCCGATTCACGACCAAGACCCGCAGCACGACCACCTTATCTGTGTGGACTGCCGTAAGATCATCGAGTTCACCGACGAGGTGGTCAACGACCGGCTCGAGCGCCTCTCCGAGGAGATGGACTACGAGATTCGGCGCAAGCGCATCGAACTTTATGCCGAGTGCCACATCGAGGACTGCCCGAACCGTCCGACCGCCGAGGACTGACCGCTACACGCCCACCCCGGTCGGCACCTCCCGCTGACACGGCGAACGCCGGGTAGATGCATTGACGTCACCCGCTTCGCAAACTACACGTCTAATATCGAAATTCGGAGTCGAATCGTGATCGGCCGAAAGTCGCCGATATCTACGAGTCGATGAGAATTCCAGATTCCCTGAATCATTCGCGCACGTTCGGGCATCTACTGAGCGGCATTCCACCAGCTCGCACGCGCCCACCGCGGGTCTCGAACCGACCTCGCGACAACAAAGCGCTTCATATAGATCGAAGGTATACGTCATGAAGGACGATTTTTCTCTCAAAGGTGAAGTCATCGACGCGCTCGAGAGCGTGGAAGACCCGGCCAAAGAACAGAACCTGGTCGATGCCCATATGGTCGAGAGCGTAGACGTTAACTCTGGCGTGGTCGACATCACGCTCGTCGTCGAAGCTGGACGCGATCGAGACGAGCGCTTCGCCATCGAAGACGAGATCTACGACGCCGTCGAAGACATCGGCGGCGTGCGCGAGGTCAAGGTCAAGACGATGACCCCGAAAGCGCTCGAACGCGAGGCATCGGGAGCCGGCGCAGCTGCTGCGGACCCCGCAGAAGGCGCGGCCGCCCCAGGTGCAGCCCAGGACGGGCACGCCGGTCACAGCCACGGCGAAGGCGCCGGTGCTCAGTCACCCGGTGTTCCCGAAGCGGAGTCGATCCCCGGCGTCGACAAGGTCATCGCCGTGGCTTCTGGCAAGGGCGGCGTCGGCAAGTCGACCGTCGCGGTGAACCTCGCGCTGTCGCTCCAGGAACAGGGTTTCCGAGTCGGTCTGCTCGACGTGGACATCTACGGGCCCAGCCTCCCCACGCTTCTGGGCATCATGGAGCGACCCGCCGTCAATGACCGCCGCATCGTCCCACTCAAGGCCCACGGCCTGCGCATCATGAGCCTGGGCTTTCTGATGGAGGATGACACGCCCGTGATCTGGCGTGGGCCTATCGTCACCGGCATCATTCGCCAATTTCTCCGAGACGTCGACTGGAGTGGTCTCGACTACCTCATCGTCGATATGCCTCCCGGTACTGGTGACGCTCAGCTCGCTCTGGCGCAAACCGTGCCGGTCGACGGCGCTGTCGTGGTCACCACGCCCTCCGAGCTGGCTCTCATCGATGCCGCTCGCGGCCTGCAGATGTTCAAGACCCTCAATATCGACGTGCTCGGCATCGTCGAGAATATGTCCAAGTTCGTCACCCCGGACGGCGAGGAATTCTTCATCTTCGGAGAGGGTTCGGTCGAAAAGGAAGCCGATCGACTCGACACCGATCTGCTGGGATCGATCCCCCTGGATCCGATCGTGCGTCAGGGTGGAGACGAAGGTACCCCCGTGCTCGTCTCGCATCCCGAGAGCGAAGTCGCCCAGGCCTTCATGGACGTCGCTCGTCGGATCGCAGAGCTCAAGCCGGTCGGCGCGAGCGACTCCGAGAGCGGTGAGGAGAAGAAGAAGGGCCTCTTCTCGTTCCTCAAGGGCTAGAACGGCGAGCGACGGCAGTCGCGACAGTTACGGAAATCGAGCTTTCTGTGCTATTTTGCCTGCAGTTGAAACCGTCCCGGAGCTCGAGATTCGGGGACCAGATAAGAACAGAATCGATTGAAGTTGTAAGGACAACACACGCCATTACGCTTCAAACGAGCAGATGTAGCCGAGGTGAACATGGCGAAGCAGGGTCGTCCGAAAAGTGCAACTACCAGTGTCGTGATCTCGATTCGCGTCGATGAGGGCGTTCTCGAAGAAATCGACCGCCTCATGAACTTTCGGTTTCGAGCTCCGATCGGTCGCGAAACATATCTGCGCATGATCCTCTACGGTGACGAACCGCCGGTCAGCCCGGCCGTCGAAAAGGACAACCTCGTGCGGGTCGACTTTCGTCTACCCTCTCCATCCGTGGGAGAGCTCGCCGAGAGAGTCGGCGACGGAAATCGCTCCGAGCACATCCGTCGAATCCTGATGGGGCTCGAGGAATGTCTCAGCCCACTTCCAGAAGAATACGACAATTAGTACCTCGGTCTTTTTGCCGAGCACATCCTCTCCGTTCGAGCGCTGCCAGTCCCGAACAAATAATCGAAGCGTTTCCGTTGTTGTGCTATGCTGCGTCCGCGTTGGAGGTAACCGAGCGGTTACCTCTATGAACCTCTGCAGCAACGACCTTCGCGCGAGCCCAATTTGAGTCGCTTCGGTCGACATTTCGTACGTATCCGAGAACTCAAGGACTTCGAGCGCCGCCTGCTTCGGGTGCTCGTCGAAGATCCTGGCGCGCTGCACCCGCGCGATCAGGCACTGTACAGGTACGCGCTCGCCCTCGCGCAAATGAATATGTTCGAGACCCCCGAGGGTCACGACGTATCGCTGAGCGAGGAAGTCGACGGACTGCGGCGTTGGATGGTCGAGTCGATCGTCCCGCTGATCGACGAAGAGCGCAAGGCGGACGTCGAGAGCCTGCGTGATCTCGCGCCCGTCCTGGCGCTGCGCACCGACCGCACCCGGTCGGCCATTCTCGACAACCACATCAACGACTTCGGCCCCGAGCACCTCGACGACGAGCTTCGCCACAAGAAGCTCGTCCTCGTGCTCGGCGGTGGAGGCGGCTCGGGTCTCGTCCACCTGGGCACCTTCGCGATGCTCAAAGAGATCAACGCAACCCCGGAGCTCATCGTCGGAAGCTCGATGGGCAGCATCCTCGGGCTTCTTCGCGCGTTGGATCGCTCCTACGACCCGGTCCAGACCGCGCTCGCCCTGCCAAAATCGATGAGCTACGAGGCGGTCTTTCGACCGTTCTCTGGATACTCGCGATTTGGCTTTCCGGGGGCCTTCCACATGAACCTGTTGCGCGTCGCACGACAGATCTTTCAGGAGTTGCTCGGCAATCCGGTCGTTCGCTTCGATGAGCTACCGATCAAACTACAGGTCGTCACCTGCGGCATTCGTCGCGGCTACGAGATCGACGAATCAGAGTATGCAGAGGCTGCCCCGTCTGAGGCCGGCAACCTGTCGCCGCTGGACGTCACGCGAAAGCTCAAACTCTTCTTCAAGGCGGTCCGGCAGCTCAGCAAGAACCCGCGTTTTTTGACTCAGGTGGTGTTTGGCAAAGAAGAGGAGACGGAGAACTTTCCGGTCATCGAAGCAGTCGGCTTTTCCTGTGCGGTCCCCGGACTGTTGCACTACGATATCTATCACGATGACCCCGAGACCATCGATCCCTTGACCCACGTATTCGAACGCCATCAACTCCTGCGGCTGTGCGACGGCGGAGTCATCAACAACGTCCCGTCGAAGGTCGCCTGGGATTCGGTGCAGGGTGGAGAGATCGAGACTCGCAACTCGTATATCGTGGCGTCGGACCCGTTTGCCCCCGTGACCCGCGGGCGCAACCTTATCTGGATACCGATCCAGCAGATCGCCCGGCCGGGTGTCGTCGCGAATCGACCGTACTCGGACTTCCACAAGACGTTCCGGAGCCCGCCGAATCCCCTCCAGGTCATCGTCAATAGCTACTCGAAGCTCAAGACCATCATCCAGGCCGCAAAGGACGAGTGGTCCGATGATGTCGAGCAGCTCCGACTGGCGCTCGAGCCGCTGCCGCCTTACGGCACGTGGGACATCGACTAAGGCAGGCACGACGACTCACTCCGAGCCCCCGATCGCACTACGCTACCGACTCTCGGCGAGCGCGCGGTCCAGGAGCACGGCCGGGTGGTCGGACTTACGCTCGGTACCATCCATGATCTGATGTCGGCACGACGTCCCCGGCGCTGCGATCGCGACACTCTCGTCACTCCCGCGCACCGCCGGAAACAGTACCAGCTCGCCGATTTCCATCGAGATGTCGTAGTGCGCCGCCTCGTACCCGAAGGATCCAGCCATGCCGCAGCACCCGGTCTCGAGCACCTCGACGTCGTATCCGGCGATCTCGAGCACCCGGCGAGTCGGCTCCGTCCCTACGAGCGCTTTCTGGTGGCAGTGGCCGTGCAGAATCACTTTGGGACGCGCCTGATCCGACCAGGCGGCCTCGAAGCGACCTTCCCGACAGGATTCATCGACGAACTCCTCGAAGGTGTACGAACGCCGAGCGAGGTCCTCCGCGCATCGCCGCTTGTCACCGGCGAGGTCCGGGGTCTCGTCGCGAAACGTCAGGATGGAGCTCGGCTCGATACCGACGATCTTTCGCTTCGGATGCCGGGCCAGAAGCGGCTCGAGGGTCTCGAAGTTCTCCCGTGTCAGCTCCCTGGCCTTCCTGACCAGCCCCTTGGAGAGCATGGTGCGCCCGTCATCGGCGATGGGCAGCAACTCGACCTGGTAGCCGCCTGCCTCGAGCACACGGACGGCGGCCATACCGATTTCGGGTTCCGTGAACTCGGTGAAGGGATCCGCGTAGAGCCATACGACCGGCCCGTCCTTCTTCGCCCGCTCACTCTCGCGTTTGTGGCGAGCGAAGAGGGTCGAAAATCGGCGTGAGGCATATGTCGGAAGCGATCTCTCCGGGGCGAGGTCCAGGATCCACCCCATCAACGCGCGCGTCACAAAGAACGTCATCAAGAAATTGGTCAACCACGGCAGGAGCGCGGCGAGGCGACTCAGTCGCTGGTAATTTCCGAAGAAGCGCGCGGAGGCCGGCGTGCCCTTGGCATCGTGGTTCTGCTGGAGAAACTCGGCCTTCATCCGAGCCATGTCGACGCTCGCGGGACACTCGCTCTTGCACGCCTTGCACGACAGACACAGGTCCATCGCCGACTCCAGCTCCTCGCTCGTAAACGCCTCGCGCGGGTCTGGACTCGTGAGTAACTGACGGAAGACATTGGCTCGCCCACGGGTCGAATCCCTCTCGTCGAGCGTCGCCATATACGACGGGCACATCGTGCCCCCGGCCTCGGCGCGCTTTCGACACGCTCCGGCGCCATTGCATTTCTCGACAGCCCGAATCAGGCCCTGATCGCTCGACCAGTCAAAGGCGGTCTCCAGATCCGGGGTGCCCTCCCCCGGCTCGAAGCGAAAGTCCTCGTCCATCGGTGGCGGGTCGAGGATCTTCCCCGGATTGAGCAACCCCTGCGGGTCGAAGGCGCGCTTGACCTCGGCGTGGAAATCCATCAGCTCCGAGCCGTAGAAGCGCTCCAACAGCGGTGCGCGCAGGCGGCCGTCGCCGTGCTCGCCGCTGATCGCCCCGCCGAATTTTTGAACGAGGTCCGCGACGTCTCGCGCAATGCCCTTGAACTTCTCGACGTCGTCGGGGTCTTTGAGGTTGAGCTCCGGGCGCAGGTGGAGCTCACCGACCGATGCGTGCGCGTAGTACACGCATTGCGTCCCGTATTCTTCCATGATCTCGGCAAACTCGCTGATGTACTCGGGCAGTACCTGCACCGACACCGCCGTGTCTTCGACGACGGTCACCGGCTTGCGGTCTCCCTCAATGCCCATCAACAGGCCGAGCCCGGCCTTGCGCAACTCCCAGACGGCCTTGTCACGCGGCGGGCGCACGATCGGATACGCGTAGCCAAAACCCGCGTCCTGGAAGTCGTCGATGAGCGCGCGCGCAGCGTCTTCGAGTTCTTCATCGGTCTCACGATAGAACTCGACGGCCAGGATCGCCGCAGGATCACCCTCGACGAAGAAACGATTCTTGCGCTGCTCGAGGTTCTTCTTGGTCTCGTCGAGGATCCGCCTATCCATCAGCTCCGCCGCAGCCACGTCGTGCTCGACGGCATGGACGACCGCTTCCAGTGACTCCTCCAGACTCTCGAAGTGGGCGCACACCAGCAGTCGCTTCTTCGGCGCGGGCACGACGTTGAGCTTGGCCTCCGTCGTCAGCGCCAGCGTGCCCTCGGTGCCGCAGAGAAAGCGCGGCAGTGAGAACTTCTTCTCGTTGTCTGCAAACGGGCGCCGAATGAGGATGTCGTCGAAGGGATAACCCGTATTTCGCCGTATCACGTCCGGCCGAGGATACCGCTCTTCGATGAGCTCGGCGTGCTTCTCGACGCCCTCGCCGATCGTGCGCAACGCCTGCCCCAACAGGTCGTCGCGCTCGAGGTTCTTCTGGTACTCGACGTCGCTCCATTCTCCGACCCGCTCGCGCGATCCGTCGGAGAGCACCAATTCGAGCTCCAGTACGTGCTCGCGTGTGTTGCCGTAGTAGATCGAGTGCGAGCCACACGAGTTGTTACCGATCATCCCGCCCAGCATACAGCGATTGGACGTGGAGGTATCGGGGCCGAAAAATAGATCGTACTGGGCGAGGTGGCGGTTGAGATCGTCCAGGATCACGCCCGGCTGGACGCGAACCCAGCCCTCCTCAGGGTTGACCTCGAGGATCTCGTTCATGTGGCGGCCGAGGTCGACCACGAGTCCCTCGCCGACGCACTGTCCGGCGAGGCTCGTTCCCGCGGCCCTTGGAATCAACGGTATCCCGAAGGTCGTGGCGACCTTCATGATCGCCTGAACGTCCGCTGCGTCTCGCGGGAACACAACCCCGATCGGCTCGTTCTGATAGACCGACGCGTCCTGAGCATAGAGCATCCGGTAGAGTCGGTCGCTGCGGACCTCCCCCTCGATATCCTCGGACAGACGAGCGACTGCGCCCTCGATGTCCAGTGGACCCTTTTCGGTGGAGATATCGACTGCCATGGGCATGTGTTCCTGAGTTGCGTTCAAACTACCCTCGCCGTGGTTCACCACGAGGGCCGCGAACACCCGCGAGGCGGGCGGCTGACGGGCGGTGAGCTAACAAAAAGAGCCCGCACCTCATTTCCCAAGGTGCGGGCTCTCTTCTGGATGCTACAGGTCCCTCCTCGAGTCCGTCACATGACGACGACCCAGAGGCGGATATTTGCGTAGATCCCGCTGGCCAACTTGATCGGCACCTCATAGATGCCGAGCTCGTCGATGGGCTGCTCGAGCATGACCTGCTTACGGTCGATGTCGTGGCCCTGCTGTTTGAGAGTTTCGGCGACGTCGCGCGGTCCGACCGAGCCGTAGAGCTTGTCTTCGTCCGTCACACGTGCCGGCACGCTGATCGAGACCCCTTCGATCTCGGAGAGGATGCCCTGCGCTTCTTCGCGCTCGCGCTCCCTGCGCGCCTCGATGATGCCGAGCTGGTGCTCGACCTGAGATTTATTGGAGACTGTCGCCGGTTCGGCGAGTCCCTGCGGAATCAGATAATTACGTCCGTATCCCGGAGAAACGTCGACGATCTCGCCCATCTCCCCGAGATTTCTTACGTCTTCAAGCAGAATGATTTCCATGGGTTCACTCCTCCTCTCCTTGATACGGAAGCGGTTCCTCTTCCTCTTCCTCGGGGCGGTTGAGCCGCTCATCCGGAATCAGATTGTCTTCGATCTTGATGGTCATAAACTTCAAGACCGTATCGAGGAGGCGTAGGTTCCGCTCGATTTCTGCGACAACATCGGACGGTCCGAGGTATCGATAATAATGGTAGACCGCGCGGTCGAATCGACGCGACTCGGTCGTATCCTGGATCTCGTAGGCGAGATCGCGTTGACCCCAGTCGTCGAACTTCAACAGATGCCCACCAGCATTTTCCACGACGCCTTCAACGCGCTCGCGGATGCTCGTGACGTCGTCGTCGTTCGAGTCCGGCCTCAGGATGTAGATAGTTTCGTACTCTCGTTGTCTTTCAACGGCCATACTTTACACCTCACGGAATAAATTGCCCCACGTCCCTGGCTGCGCCGTTGCAGCACCGCGTGGAGCGAGGTTGCTATTCGTTGGAGCGCCCGGAGGCTACTCCAGGTCATCCAAAAACTTCAGGAGCGGCGTGCTCTAGAGGACGCCGTTCCAAGGGCGAGCCTTTTAGCGAATTCATCGCCCAATGGCAAGTCAGCCGCGACGACCTTTTGAAGGCACGTCGCGGCCAGCTCACTCAGTACAATATCCGCGCGCTCGAGGCGCGCATCAGGACCTACTCACCAGGCGTCTCTTCGTCGCCTTCGTCGGTCTTTCTCACATCCTCCGCGCTGGTCGGACGCTCCATCTTCTCTCGTTCGGCCTTGATCTTTTCAGCCAGGGCCTCTTCGTTGATCTCGGTGGGCTGATCCGTGGCCTTCACGGTCTCGGCCGACGGCTTCCCATCGACCTGCTCCGCTTTGTTGTCGGTCGGAGCCGCGGCAGCGCCCTGCTCGGCGGCTCCCGGAGCCACGTCAGCGGCCACAGCCTGAGCCTGCTCGGCCGAGGCCGTCTCCCCACCGTCAGTCGCACCGACGGCGACCACGGGAGCGAGGACCAGTGCGGTCACGCTCATGAGCTTGAGCAGAATGTTGAGCGACGGGCCCGAGGTGTCCTTGAAGGGGTCACCGACGGTGTCTCCGACAACGGATGCCTTGTGTGCTTCGCTATTCTTGCCGCCGTGGTTGCCCGACTCGATGTACTTCTTGGCGTTGTCCCAGGCGCCGCCTGCGTTGGACATGAAGATAGCCATGGCCACACCTGCCGTGGTCACGCCGGCGAGCACGCCGCCGAGGACCTCGGGGTGATAGAAGCCCGCCGCAGCTGCGACGACGATGGCCATGACGCCCGGAAGGATCATCTCCCTGAGCGCGGCTTCTGTGGAAATCTCGATGCAGCGGTTGTAGTCGGCCTTGCCGGTACCCTCGAGCAAGCCGTCGATCTCTTTGAACTGACGACGGACCTCTTCGATCATCGCGCCAGCGCTGCGGCCGACCGCCTTCATGGTCAGCGCGCTGAAGACGAACGGCATGATCGCGCCGATAAAGACACCGATCATGACCTGCGGCTTCAAGAGGTTGATGCCCGCTTCGGTAATACCGGCCTGCTGGGTGAACGCCGTGAACAGCGCCAGCGAGGTGAGCGCGGCGGAGCCGATGGCGAAGCCCTTTCCGATAGCAGCGGTGGTGTTACCGACCGAGTCGAGCTTGTCGGTGCGGTCGCGCACCTCACTCGGAAGCTCGGCCATCTCGGCGATACCGCCGGCGTTGTCAGCGATCGGGCCGAATGCGTCGACCGCGAGCTGAATTCCGGTGGTCGCGAGCATGCCGAGTGCGGCGAGCGCGATTCCGTAGAGGCCAGCTTGCCAGTACGACACGCCGATCGCGATGACGATGAGGATGACCGGAATGCCGGTCGACCACATGCCCAGCGAGAGGCCGGCGATGATATTCGGTGCCGCTCCCATCTCGCTCTCTTTCGAGATCTCTCGAACCGGAGAGTAGTGGTCACTGGTGTAGTATTCGGTGATGTATCCGATACCGACGCCGGCCATCAGGCCGACGAACGTCGCGAGGAAGGGTCCGATCTGGCTGAACTGCGTCCCGGCGATGGTCGCACCCTCGGCCGGAATGGCCCAGGTCACAAGGAAGTAGATGGCGACCGCGGTCAATCCGGCAGCCGTCCAGGTCCCGATGTGAAGTGCGCGAGACGGATTACCGTCTTCCTTGACCCGCACGAGGAACGTACAGCCAATCGAGATGACGATGCCGACCGCGGCGATGACCAGCGGCAAGAAGACCGGCTTATTCGTGCCCAGCGTCTGCGCCCATGGCAGCGCCAGGACCATCGCACCGATAATCGAGCCGATGTAGGACTCGAAGAGGTCGGCGCCCATGCCGGCGACGTCGCCGACGTTATCACCGACGGCGTCGGCGATGGATGCGGGGTTTCTCGGGTCGTCCTCGGCCAGGCCGGCCTCGACCTTACCGACGAGGTCGCCACCGACGTCGGCGGCTTTCGTGTAGATACCGCCACCGACACGCGCGAAGAGCGCGATGGACGATGCTCCCAGGCTAAAGCCCGTCACGACGCTCAGGAGTCCTTTGAAGGTGAGCATCGAGGTCTCGCCCTGAATGGTCGCCATCATATCGACGTCGAAGACCATGGCGAACAGGATCAGCGTCACGCTGAGTCCGAGGATGGCCAGTCCGACCACGCTCATTCCCATGACCGCGCCGCCGGCGAAAGAGATTTTGAGCCCCGGCGCCAACCCTTCACGCGCGGCGTTGGTCGTGCGCACGTTCGCATCCGTGGCGACGCGCATGCCGAAGAAGCCGGCTGCGCCCGAGCAAATAGCGCCGATGATGAACGCCACGGCGACCATCGCCATATTCGTCGCGCTCAGATCGCCGACGTCCAGTGCCCCGCTATTGGTCGTGCTGTAGTAGATGCCTGCGAGCAGCCCGGCGACCACGACCACGAAGACCGAGAGTACCTTGTACTCCTTGGTCAAAAACGTCATGGCGCCGTCTCGGATATACCCGGACAGCTCCTCCATGCGCTCGGTTCCAACATCTTGCTTACGAACCCAGCCAGCCTGGAGGAAGGCGTATAGCAACGCCAGTACTCCGGCTGCCGGGATGGCATAAATGATCCAGCTTTCCACGTTTGACTCCTGAAAAACTTGACGTAGTTATTCGTCTGAAGCGCGTAACGGCCGAGAGATGTAGCCCCTCGACGGCGTCTTGGCAACCTATCTTTCCGCAGGAGAATGCATTGCGGCCGGCATCAGACCGGTCGCGAGCCGCATTCTCAATGAAATCGATTCTGAGCTCTGGCCAGGCCATCGCTCAGCAACAACTCGATGGCATCGCAACCGCGCTCGATCAAGTCATCGACGAGCGGCTGCTCATCGCGCTGGAACTGGCCCAGCACGTGGTTCGTGACGTCTCCATGCTCGGGTCGGCCGACGCCGAGTCGAACACGCAAGAAATCCTTCGTGCCCAGCTTCTGGGCGATATCGCGTAAACCGTTGTGCCCACCGTGGCCACCGCCGGCCTTGAGCCGCAACTGGCCCACGTCGAGATCGATCTCGTCATGTACCACGATGATCTGGTCGGTCGGGACGTCGTAGAAGCTCGCCGCAGCCTGCACGGATCGCCCGGACCTGTTCATAAAGGTCTGAGGCTCGAGCAGCGCGACTTTCTCGCGGCCGATGACACCGGTGTCGAAGCGACCGTCGAACTTCTCGGTCCCCAACGACATGCGATGGCGCTCGGCGAGACGATCGACAGCCATGAACCCGATATTGTGGCGGGTTCCGGCGTATTTCGTGCCCGGGTTTCCCAGTCCAGCGATGAGATAACGGCTCATGACAGATGGCGGATGGTGCGGAGGCAGTATCGTCGAGAAAACGCAGGAACCCGGCGCGGCAGATGCAGTCGTTCACATCTACACGCGCCGGACCTGGTCCGTCGACTCCCGCCGCATGGTGCGGCGGGTGGCTGTAAGCGAGTGGCGCTCGCGAGGAGCGCCGAGAAATCATGCGCCCGGAGCTTCTGCTGCTGCCGGTGCACCTTCTTCCTCTTCTTCGCCCTCTTCTCCCTCTTCGCCTTCGACTTCCTCGCCTTCTTCCTCTTCGCCTTCTTCGCCTTCCGGCTCGAGGCCGATGACGTTCTGACGAGGCATGAGGATGCGTGCGATGGCGAAGTCGACCTTGAAGACCGGCTCGACGCCGTCGGGGTACTCGACTTCGCTGGCGAGGATAGCGCCACCGGGGCCGAGGTCGCTGACGTCGACTTCCAGCATCTCCGGGATGGTCATCGGGGTGCAGCGCACCTTGACCTCCGGGTGGAGGAAGCGAAGCTGGCCGCCCTCACGTTCGCCGCGAGCGCGTCCGATCGGCTCGATCGCCACCTTGACTTCGATCTCCTGATCGGGAGCAACCACGAGCAGATCGACGTGCAGCAGGCTCCGTTTGACCGGGTGGACCTGGTAGTCACGCATGATCACGTGCTCGTAGGTGGTTCCATCATCGAGGGCGAGCTCGAAGACAGTGTTGTGGCCCGACGACGTCTCGAGGACTTCCTCGAACTCGTCGAGGTCGAGCGAAAGTGCCGTCGAGTCGACGTCATTTCCGTAGACGACTGCCGGGACCTTGCCGTTGGCGCGGAGCTTGCGGGCGGTGCCCTTTCCGCGTCCTTCACGGACGGAGGCGTCCAGCGTGGGTTTCGTTTGTGATGCCATGGTGAATCTCCAACTAACTATCTAACGTTCAAGACGTTTTTGCAGCCAATTCGTGAAGCTGCGCATGAATAGGTTACGAATTGACGGAAGTAAAGAGCGAACTGACCGACGTGCCACCGTGGATGCGGCGGATCGCCTCGCCCATGACGCGGGCGACGGAGACGACTTCAATTTTGTCGACGTCCTTGGCTTCTTCGCTCAGGGGAATCGTGTCCGTGACGATGACGCGGTCCAGGTCGCTGCCAGCGATACGCTCGATGGCAGGTCCGCTGAGGATCGGGTGCGTGGCAGCGGCGTAGACCGATGCAGCACCGTGGGTGCGCAGGGCCGTGGCCGCCTGCGTGAGCGTGCCGGCCGTGTCGATCATGTCGTCGATGATGATGGCGCGCTTGCCCTCGACGTCGCCGATGAGGTGGATGACTTCCGCGACGTTCGGCGCACTGCGGCGCTTGTCCAGGATGGCCAAAGGGCACTTCAGGGACTTCGAGTAATGCCGCGCTCGCTCCACCCCGCCGGAGTCCGGCGAGACGATGACGATGTCCTCAGAGGCAAAGCCCAGCTCGCGAATGGCCGAGATGAGCACCGGGCTCGAATAGAGGTGCTCGAACGGCGACGAGAAGAAGCCCTGAATCTGGCCGGCGTGCAGGTCCATGGCGACGACGCGGTCCGCGCCGCCCACCTCGAACATATCCGCGACCAATTTCGCTGTGATGGGGGTTCTGGGGGCCGGCTGACGGTCCTGACGGGCGTAGCCGAAATACGGTACCACCGCGGTGATGCGGCGAGCGGACGAGCGTCGAAGCGCGTCCATCATCACCAGCAGCTCCATGAGGTGGTCGTTGACCGGGGACGATAGACTCTGCACCACGAAGACGTCGAAGTCGCGTACGCTGGTGTTGATCTGGACCTGAACCTCCCCGTCCGAGAACTTCCCGACAAACGCGTCGTCGAGCGGGATATTCAGGTAGTCAGCGATCGCCTGACTCAGTTCTGGATTTGCGTTTCCAGAAAAGAGTAGCAGTTCCGAGTCCATCGTCGTGCTCCCGATGGCCGCTGCCGGCACATCAATCGGACTCACCGTCGTGCGGCGGCCCTGTCGAGTTCTAACTGTCGGGTGGTTTCGAGGAAACCGTAAACTAAAACGCGCAGACCCTTTACGGTTCCCCGGTCGAGGATCTGCGCGACTACCGGCTCCAGAATTCAGCACGGGTGCTAGGATTCGAACCTAGGATGACGGGACCAAAACCCGCTGCCTTACCGCTTGGCTACACCCGTTTAAAGCGACCGTTCGCGGGGGTGGATAAAATTCCAACCCCCGTTTCGGGGCCATTCGTCTAGCACGGCCGAAAAGACCGTGTCAAGCAGGTGACGTGTTTTTGCGCGGAATGTGGATCGACGAGATCTCGTGGATCTTCGGTTCCATGCACGACACCCGGATCGAACTCGAGAGATCATCGCGCCGCCAGAGACAAAACAGGGGCCGCAGCACGTGGCCACGGCCCCTGTCAGGTAGACTCGTTACGCCGAAGCGCTCCGAGTCAAATATCGCCTACCCTATTGCGCAGCCGCGCAGACGCCGAAGTCGGCGCCGTCGAGAGTCTGGCAAGACTCACCTTCAGCGCAGCGGTTATCCGCGGCGTCGAGCGAGGGGTCGCACTTGTTGAAGCACTCGCCCTGGGTGGCGTTCGCGTCGGGAAGCAAGCAAGCCTGGAGGTCATTGCACTCGTTCGGAGCATTGCAGGCGTCACCAGCGCTCGCGGCATCGTCGTATGCGAAACAGTCGAAACCGCCGCTCTGCAGCTCGTAGCAGTTTTGACCTTCGCCGCAGGTATCGTCCGGCGGGAATGTATCGCAGTTGGTCTCGGGAACCTGGCAGACACCGATGTTGCCATTCTCCACGATCGGCGCACAGCTCTCATCCGGATTGCTGCACTGCGGATCTTCATCCGAGTCGGTTCGACAGTACTCCATGCACGTCGCCGGCTCACCTTCGGTGAAGCTCAGGCAGCCGAAGCCCTCCATACATCCGCCAGTGTCCGAACCACACGTATCTCCGGCGCCGTTGGTGCCCGAGGGAACGCAAGTCGTGGCGAAGTTGCCTTGCTGGTCATTTCCTGCCTGGCAGGTCTGCTCGTCGGTGCAACCAGTTCCGCAGAGGGGGTCGCATTCGGTGATGGGCGTTCCAGCCGTGCAGCTTCCGCCGCCGGTGTCGTCGTCCGTCGTATCTTCGTCGCCGCCAGTATCCTGCTCGGTGGTATCTTCCCCACCGCTGGTATCTTCATCGATGGTGTCGTCACCACCGGCGTCCATCTCGCCGTTATTTCCGTTATTGCCGTTATTGCCGTTATTTCCACCGCCGCTGCCCCCGAGACAGCCGACAGCAAAGACAAAGGTCAAACAGGCGAGCACGATCGTCCAACGGGCGTTGGCCGCTTTTCCAAATAATGTCGTAAGAGACATAACTACTCCTTGTCAGGTTCACTCAACTCGAACTCATTTCGAGCATTCGAAAAGAACAAAATCCCGATGCGCCGGCTCACGCCGGCGCTCGGGAAACTCCTAAATCATTCGCAAAGGCCGTTCACGCAGGTGAAGTCGCACGGTGTATCGCCGCCGCAACAGTCCTGCTCAACCGTTCCGGTCGAACAGGTAGTGCGACAGATACCGCCGGAGCACTGTGAACCGGTACATGGCGGGTTCTGACAGCAATCGTCCGTCTGGGTGCAGCTGCCGAGGCAGATGCCGTAGCTTCGCTCACCGGGGAACACGTAGTTGTTGCACGCAGTACCCGTAATAGAGGAACAATCTCCCTGGCCCGATCGGCAGTACTTCAGGCAGACCCCGCCGTTGACGTCGAAACAGCGCGTCGCATCTGTGCAGAGGTTCCCGGGCGTCTGGCAGGTATCGAACGCAGCCGCCGGAGGCGACTCGACCTGGTCGGTGCAGATCCCCTCGCGGCTGGTAAACAGGTCACAGAACTGACCACTTGGACAACCCGTCGACGAGCTCCACGGTTCACACAGCTTCGAGCAAACACCCGCGTCGCTGCCCTGCTGCAAGCGGCGGCACCAGTAGCCCTGCTGACAGGTTTCGCTGCCACCGACCGTGCAATCATCACCGGAGCCGAGCGGACCCGCTGGCAGGCAAGTCCCGTAATCGTTGTCGAAGTTGATGCACGTGTCACCGTTGCAGTCCGCATCGGTCGAGCAATCGGCCGGGACGCACCCGAGCCGCTCCTGGCTCTGCGAACCGACGTTTCGGCAGTACTCACCCGCAGAGCAACCGCTGGCGGTGAAGTCGGTGTCGCACTTGAGCACGCACGTGCCGCCGCTGTCGGTCGAGACGCACCAGAAGTTGCCCTGGTCGACCTGGTTGGCATCACAGGTATCGCCCTGGCTGGCGCAGTCTCCGCCGGTGGGGATCTCTTCACATACGTTGTTGTCATTGCAGAATTCGTCCGGGTCGCACTGCGGGTCGCAGCCCGTCGTGCCGGTATCGTCCGTGCCACCCGTATCTTCGGTCCCGTCGGTGTCCTGAGTGCCGCCGGTGTCCTGGGTGCCGCCGGTATCCTCCGTGCCACCCGTATCTTCGGTCCCGCCGGTATCGGTGCCGGCGTCGCTGGTATTCGTGCCCTCGCGCTCGTCGATCTCGGACTGGGTCAGACACTCACCCTCATAACAGAACAGGTTCTCGCCGTCGGCGTTGACCAACGGGCAGTCGGCGTCGAGATCACATGACTCGGGCTCACCGCCGGTGGTCCCTCCACTGGCGCAGGCTGCGAGCAAGAACATCGCGGCACAGGCCAGCGACAGTGCCGAGAGCACCTTCCGTACATTTGACCGTATTTTCATCGAGTTCCTCAGGACGTGTCTCACGTTTTCCTACATTTCCGTAAACGACGCGTGATTCTGTAGAGATCGCCCCTGTGTGTCAAATGCACGCACGAGACGTAAAAATTGTGCGAAATCACAACACGAAAGCGATCGCCGAACCACGACGAATGAATATTCAATCACGTTTACTATCACGATGCAAAATTCGAGCCGTTAGTTGTGCAACACCGATCACCATCGGCTCTAAGCGCGGTGGTGAAAAATCAACGGCGCGCTGTCGGTGCGGACTCATTGTGGACGTGAACAAATCCCGATGTCGCTGACGAAGGGCGTGCACTCGTAGCCGCTCGGGCATGTCGACTGCGCCAGCGCGCCCTGTGCGTTCGTGCCCTCGTAGTCGCAGAACCGAAAGCAGGTCGGCACCTCTCCGTCGAGTACGCAGATCGAGTCCTCGCCGCAAGACAGCCCCGGATTCTCGCAGGCGTCCCCCGGCCCGAGATCTTCGGCGATCGTCGCGCAGTGGCCGACCTCGGCGCTCCACGGGAAATTGAATAGGCAGGTCTCGCTCGGCCCGCACTCGAACTGGCTGCTATCGCCATCGAAGGGATCGCACTGAGGTTGGCAGGTCGGCGTCGAGCCGTCAGCGAAATACTGAGACACGAGGGTCGAGACGAGATCGGTCTCGACGCTTCGGTCGTACATGCACTCGCTGCCGGCCTCACAATCCGCTCCGAAGCACTGCTCGCCGGGGCTGATATCCCCGGACTGCGAGCAAAACGACTGCTCTCGGGTGACCTCGGGCGCGGTCTGGGCCTGGCCCAGGGAGCTGACCGGAAGGCAACTCTTCAAGCCCTCCGGGCATGCAGGGTCCGAGTACGCCCTATCGGGCGTGCACTCGTAGCCGCAGCGGCCAACCTCGTAGCCCTCGGCGAACGAGATCGGCTGACACGACTGTCCCGACGCGCAGGACAATGTGGTCTCGGCCGACGGGTTCGTCGCGCACAGTGACGTGCACAACCCGCGGAGTCCGCTGGTGGCCACGTGCTCGGCTGTGCTTCCGTACTCGAGGCAATAAAGCCCTTCCTGGCACTGCCCTGCGCTGATGCTCGGGTCACACGGCTGCTGTGGGCCGACCTCTCCCACCGGCCGGCAGACCGTCTCCCACGCACCGCGGTCGGGAAATTCGCGCGGTGCACAGCCCATCGCGTCACCCTGACACCCCTCCTGGCCAAAGTCTGCCGGTCCGCGTGGACAGGTTTGCTGGCAATAGCCGTACGCCCGGTCCCCGAGCGCGACACAGGTAAACGAAGCACCCTCTCCGAGTGCCTGCGGCGGCTGCGGTGCATCCAGGACGGTGGGGGCGCCGACGTCGAAGAAGTCGGTCTCATCGAGCGTTCCGCGCACATAGATCGTGCTGTCGGTTTCGAGGTCGAGCCCGATGAGCGCGACGACCGCATTGGCTGCATCGGAGCGATCAGCGCCCGTGGGAAAGACGTACATATCGAACGTGGCGTCTGGCACCTGCGCGAACCCACCGGCACCACCGAAGACGAGGTCCTCGGCGAGCACGAATTGATTATCGGGGTTGGCGAGGTCCGCCCCCTGCTCGACTGCGACCACATCGACTTCATCTGCGTCAGACACCAGGTGGACCACGCGCGCCCGGGTCGCGCCGGGTTCTGGAGCCGCATAGTCGAACGCGGTCGCGGTCGCATCGTCCGAGCCCGTAGGCGCCGGCGGGCCGATCGCCAACGTGCGCCCCTGCCCCTCTCCGAGGGCGGCGCTGATCGTGACGAGCGGGAAGTCCGATCGCGGGGCGCCGGCTTCGAGCACGTCGAAGTCGTACTGGCCCGGCTCGAGCTCGTGCCACGCGTCTTGGCCCGATGCCGGGAAGCTCGCCTCGAAGGCGAGTCCTTCGGCGATCGGCTGGTCGACGCCGCGGCGATAGACATCGACCGGGCCGAGCGTCTCCGACAGGTGTACGATCCGAAGAGATGCTGGCGCGGCCTCTGGCTGCGGGCAGGTGTCGTCGCGCGCGTCCTGCGCCTCACCGTCGATCGTCCCGTCTGCGTTCGCGTCGGCGACGGTCAGATCGCACATGGGCTGGCATCGCGCCTCCTGCTCGACACCCGCGGCCGTGCTTCCAGACGAGTACTCCGTGCAGATGGTACCCGGCGCACACTCTGCAGCGCCTGGCGCGCACCGATCCCCGACCCGCCGGTCACCAGCGGGTGCGCACGTGCCCTCATCGGCATTGATCGGCAGGCACGTCCCGCCGTCGCACTGGCCGGACGTGAATGGCTCGCATGCCTCTGCGCAGTAGCCCGCGCCCTCGGCGACTCTGGCATCTTCGAGGCCGATGCAGCTCTCCCCCTCGGCGCAGTCGTCGCCGGCGGCGCAAGGGGTCTCGCATCGTCCATCGACACACGCCAGGCCGAGCGCGCACGTCTGCTGAAAGCTGTTGTTCTGCGAGGCTGTGTCGGCGTCGATGCACTCCGCGCCGAGTTGGCTCTGGCCGGCGGGGAAACAGTAGTTCGCCCCGCTCTCGAGGGTCTGGCACTTCGCGCCGTTGGGGTATTGAGGATTGCCGGCATATTTGTCCTGGCAGGTTGCATCGCCGACCAACACGCCCTCGCACTCGGACGGTCGGCAGGCGGTCGTCCGACATTGTCCCTGCACGCACAACTCGCCGGTCGGGCAGGCCGTGGGCGCGTCGCACGCGGTGCCGCTGCCCGCATTGAGTCCGAAGCACACCTGGGACGCGTCACACGTGCCGTTGTCACTGCAGTAGCTCGAGCAGAGGGGAGCCTCGCCGCTACTGCCGTCCCAATCCACGCAATGAAAGCCCTCGGCAACCGCCAGCGTAGGGTCGCAGTACGTCTCGGCCGCGGCGCATTGTGTACCGTCGGGCACACACTCCCCGCGAAAACAGTGTTCGTCACCCGCGCACCCGTCGCAGCCCTCGGACTCGAGGTAGCAGACGCCCTCGGCGCAGTACGCTCCCGGGCCACACGGCGTCTCGGGGCAGCTTCGGGGCTCGCACCCGCTGCAGCCCGTCACGAAGACGAGGGCGAGCAGTGGCAGCCAGCGCAGCGCGTTGCGGATAGTCGTTGTGTAGCCTTCGGACATGATGCCTCGTTGAATCGTTCTGGTCGCCGCCAGCGTAGCCGCCTCGGTCGGGCATTTCAAAGTTCGGTCGCGAGTCGAGCGTGACAGAGAACCTATAAAAAAAGCCCGCCCCGGATTGCTCCGGGGCGGGCTTGAATCGGTGGCCAGGGCTCTCACCCTGGCGGATGTGGATTACTGGCAGAGGCCGACTCGGTCGAGACCGAACAGCGTGGAGTTACCGTCGGTACCAAACGGTGCAGTGCAGGACTGACCTTCCGGGCAACCTTCGTCGTTCTGGAAGTCACAGAACGTCTCACACTGAAGGCCGCGGCCGACGTCGAGGCAGTACGAGTTGTCGGCACAGATAGTGCCCTCGTCAGCTGCGTCGCACGAGCCGCCCCGCTCGTAGTCACCGGCGGTCGGCAAGCAGAAGCCCCACTCGGTGCTCAGGTCGGTCGCGTCGATCGTGCACGCCTCGCCGCTGGGACAATCCGACGTCTCAGCGAAGATCGAGCACGCGTTGCGGCACTGACCGCTGACGCCTTCCGGCGGCTGGATCGGATCGATGAGCAGCGAGTTCAACGTGGTGTCCTGAGGAGCTGCACGGCAAAGCGAGCCGCCCACGCAGGAGTTCGGGTTGATGTCGCCACAGTCTTCTCCGACCGCCGTGTCCGACGAGGCACTACAGAAAGCGCCGTTGTCGGGGCTGAGGCAGTTCTGGAGGTTGGACGGGCACTCGCTGTCTGAGAAGTCCGTGGCGGTGCACTCGAAACCACACAGTCCGACGTCGTAGTCGGCATCGATTTCCTCACATGCCTGCTCGGTTGGGCAACCCAACGTCGAGTTGGTGATGGAGTCATCGGTGGTGCACAGCTTGGCGCAGACGCCGGTACCGTCACCGTAGGCGCGGCAATAAGAGCCGGCCTCACAGGGATTGAATGCGTCCGTCGGGCAGGTGTCTCCAACTTCGAGATCCTCCGAGGGGAGGCACGAGCTCTGCGAACGGAACGGTGCGCAATTGTCGGTGGGCTCGGAGCAGAGGTCCTTGCCGAGGTTGTCGGCGGAGCCACAAGCTTCGAAACAGACACCCGAGCGCGGGCTCGATTCGTCAGCCGTCTGCGCGAGGTCCAGGCAGAATCCACCCAGAACGCGGGTTTCTTCTTCCTGAGCATACGGCAGCGGCGTCGACTTCGGCTCACCGGACGCATTCAACGTCGCAGCCACGGTCAAGATCGACCCATCGGGTGCGGCGAGGTCGGTCACCAAACCGAGGAGGTCCCCGGTCGGATACGGCTGTGAGAGGTCGGTACCACCAGCGGTGGCGATATACGCGTCGTAGGACGCTCCGCCGCCATCCAGTTCGGCGAACGGAACCGTTCCACCCGAACCGTCCGGGAAGTCGGAGACTTCACCGAATCGCAAATCGGAGATGATCGGCGAACCGGCTGTCGGCGTGTCGTCGGCGGGCACGATATAGACGTCAACGCCGCTGTTATTCGGCAGGCCGGGGATGGCGTGGAACAGGCGAATCTTGATCTTGTCACTGGCGACTGTGACACCACGCGGAGTCGAAAAGGACTCGAGTGTCTGGCTATTTCCACCACCAGGGACGTCGACAATGGTGTAAGTCGTCTGCGAATTCACATCGAGCGTCACATCGGTGTCGATGATGGGCGTCGCCGTGCCGGTATCCGCACCGGCCTCGAAGATCTTGATGTTGTGATCGCCGGGAGCGACAGCCGAGAACGACAGCGTCGCGATGGGCGCGGTCGGATACTCGAGATCGGTCTCAAACGACGTATCGTCGACATAGACGTCCACAGCGGAGATTCCACCCTCGTTCGCAATAGTGGACAGGTGCTGGAAGCGAATGAACGACTGCGGATTCGCAGTCGGGCAAGTGTCGTTGGCCGTATCGGAGGTCGGGTCACACGAAGGCAGGCAGCGAGCGATGCCGTCCTGGCCATCCCCGGCAGCACCTTCGAGCGTAACGCAGCGTCCGTCGGAGGCGCACTGCGCGCCGTAATCGCACACACCTGCGTCCGTATTACATTCGACGTCCGTCGGGCAGTCATCGTCGCCAGAGCAAGCCGTGACGGTGCATGATTCGTAGAGACCGATGTCGCCAGCTTCCTGGCACAGGCCTTCGTCGGCGGTCAGCGGGAAGCAGCCAGCGCCGTCACCGCACGTGGTGCGGTCGTCGAAGGGCGTGCAGCCTTCGGCGCAAAAGCCTTCCGGCGAGCTGTAGATCTCGGCATTTCCGTCACCGACGCAGCTGTTGAGGCCGGAGCAAGCGTTGTCGTCATTGCAGGGAGTGCGGCACACGCCCGTGTAGAACAGGTCGCAGAACAGCCCATCGCCACAGCGGCTCGAACTCAGGTCAGTGAAGTTGGAGGAGCAGTCGTCGCCTTCCGCGCCGTTTCCAGTCGGGAGGCAGAGGTTGGTGTCGCGGCTGATCGGCTGGCAATTCGCGCCGTCACCACACTCGTCTGCGCCCAACTCACACTGGGTCACGATGCATGCTCCAGCACCGTTTTCGCCCACGGAGAGGCACTCACTACCGGAAGAGCAGGGGTCGGGTTCGTCGGAATCGGGTGCCGGGCACGTCTCGGCCTCGGCGCATACCGCCGAGCCTTCGTCGACGCTCACGCAGAACAGGCCGTTTCCAGCCGGGTCTCCGTTCGGGTCGCAGTCCTCGCCGGGCTGGACGTTGGCGCACTGGCCAGACTCGCAGCTACCTGCTTCCGTGCAGAATTCGCCGGCACCGCACTCGGTGTCGTCGGTGCAACCGGGCGTTTCGGTCTCGCACATATTGTCGTTGCAAACTTCGCCCTCACCGCAGTCCTCGTCGGTCTCGCACTCGGCTTCTGCGACGCACATGCCGGAGTCATCACAGACTTCACCGGGTTCGCAGTCCTCGTCGGTGTCGCACGTCGGCGTATCGTCGACGCACATACCATTATCGTCACAGACCTGACTGCCCTCGCAGTCAGAATCCATCGTACATTCTCCACCGTTGTTGCTCGTGTTGTTCTCGTCATCGTCCGGCCCACAAGCCGTCAATCCGAGACCCAAACAGAGCGACACGGCCATTACCAACCGTAGCAAGCTCTTCGACATGAATCCTCCAAAGGGATGTTCGCGTAAACTTTTTGAAATTTTCCGATAGCGTCGGAACACTATGGAAGAGGCTAGCTGATGTCAATTCGCATTCCAACAATTTACCGGCAAGAAAACCGATTCTTAACGTAAAAACCACATAGCGGGTGCAAACCCTCGACATTTCTCAGATCTAACCGGCCTCAGCCCGGCGTCTCAGTCAGCACCGATATGGGGGAAGGACTCCAAGAGGTCTCGCCCGGACGGGGTACGCACGAGTCGCGCGATCTGCGTGACGAGTCCCTGCTCGATCTCCAGCCCCTCCTCGCCGAAGAGCGTCTGGCGGCGGGCGTAGGCACGGTCGATGTGCTCGAGCACGAACTCCAACCGACCCACGAGGTATCCCGAAGGTTTGAACGTGAAGGCCTGGCCGTCGAGCATCTCGGCGGAGACCCGCTCGGGTCGCTCGTGCTGGTGCATCGCCTCGTAATTCGTCACGAGCACTCGCCAATAGGTCCCGAGAAATTCGGCAAAGAGCCCGCGAAGCGCCTCGAGCGGCCGCTCTATTGGCTCATCGTCGCGCATCAGCGGGTGGGGGAGCGTCATCGCGTCGAGCCGCTCGACGTAATCTCGCACGTTCGGGTACATCCGCAGCACCTCGGCGCCACTCGAGTCGCGCGCGAACTGGTTCCACTGGCCGTAGAACGCGAAATCAGCCACCGTCGGATGCTCGCAGAACAGGAACGGGGGCGGCTGCTCGAGCAGCGACTCCATCTCCTGGAGCAGGCGGGCGCGGCTGCGCTCGAGGACGGCCCGGTTGTCCTCGGAGATGCCGCCCGGGCCGAGTTGGCTGCGAATGGCGCGCGATGCCCCCCGCCCCGCCAGCTTCGACAGCCCCGGAAGGCCACCGACGAGCTCCTGGCCGATGGCCCCGGAGATCTCGCGGCGGTCCTCTCGATTGAGCCATCGGGAGGCGAGGACGATCTTCGAGATCCACTCGTCGGCGAAGTCCTCGAGCAGCCAACACAGCCCGTGGAGTTGTTCGCGCTCGGGCACCAGACACCGCTCGGTGCGCTCCTGGACATAGCGCGCGATACGAGTGGAGTCGTTGATCGCCCACTCACCGCGGCGCAACACCGGGATCATCGTCTTTCCGGTCAGCCGCTTGATCGTTGCGAAGCGATTGACCGCGTTCTGCAGCGACTCGGTGCACTCGAGGCCGGCGTAGCCGATCAGGGCCGAGGCCTTCGACGAGTAGGGGCTCATCGTATTGATATATAACTGGTACATACTCATGTGCTCGAAGTAGGCGCCTGAGGTTCGATATGTCGTTCGATTTCGATCAATAGCTGCAGCGACAGCCCGTAGAGGTCGGCCACGCAGCGATCCAGCGAGCCGAGCAGCGCGGGCCGTTCGTGTTCGTCGGCCCGTTTAAAGGCGCGGTACAGGACTGCGAGCTGCGCGGCCCTCTGGCGCGAGACCTCCGGGACCGGCACGTCGCCGAGTTGGGCCTGGCTCGCTTCGAGGCCATCTATATACGCCCGCAAGAAGGTCGACGTCAGGATCGCGGCGAGTGCGTCGAGCATCCTCGTGGGGTCGTCCTCGTCCAGCGGCAGCGCGTCCAGCACGTCGGAGAGTGCCCCCGCTGAACCGCGTCGCAGGGCGTCATCGAGTCTAGCCTGTAGGTCGTCTTCGAGTGATTTCATCACAACTTTCGCGTCGGCGTCGGATGCATATTTGCCATCGCTCGGTTATAGTGCGCGGGCTGATTTCCTCCATCGGACCCCAGCGATGTCCGCGCCCGAGATGCAACCTTCCAATACCACGTCGTCCAACGCAGGTCCGCTGCCGGAGTTCGGTACCGGCTTCGAGCGCGTCGGCTCCATCCGCGTCCCGGAGCTTCGAAACGTCCCGATGACCCGTCGGCTGCAGCGGCTTATCGACCACCCCGCATTCCAGCGGCTGCGCACCGTGCGACAATTGGGTCCGACCCATCTGGTCTACCCCGGTGCGGTCCATACGCGCTTCGAGCACAGCCTCGGGGTCTACAGCTGCGTGTTGATGTACGTCGAGGCCCTGCTCCAGAATCAGGTCTTCGCCGACGCGATGCAACACGCCGACCTCGAGTGCGTGTTGCTGGCCGGTTTGCTCCACGACGTCGGTCATTATCCCTTCGCACATAGCCTCGAGGCGCTCCACCTCAAAGGACGTGACACCCCTCGCCACGAGGACGTCGGCGCGATGATCATGCGCGGCGAGGTCGACGCGCTGCGCGGGCAGACGACACTGGCGGATATCATTCGAGAGGATTGGCTGGCGGATCCGGAGCGCGTGATTCGCCTCTGCACCGGGCGCCTCGGGGACAACCCGAGCCAGGTCGACCGGCTGCTTCGCTCGATCATCTCCGGCACCATCGACGCCGACAAGATGGACTACCTCGAGCGCGACAGCCACCACATGGGCGTACCCTACGGCCGCAACTACGACCGCGATCGCCTGCTCGCCAGCCTCACGCTCAACGAGGACGAGGCGGGCGTGGCGATCAACGCCAAGGGCAAGGTCTCGGCCGAGATGTTCGTGTTTAGCCGCTATACGATGTTCTCGGAGGCGTACTGGCACCATACGGTGCGGGCGGCCAGCGCGATGGTCGAGGCCGCCCTGTCGGTCTTCCATACGCGAAGCTCGCTGGCGCCCGGAGAGTTCCTCGACGTCCTGCTCGACCACGACGACGACTCGCTGCTCGAGTGGCTCCGCGACCACTCACCCGCCGGCGGTGCCACCGCCTATCTGACCAACGGGCTGACCAACCATCGGCGCCGCCTGTACAAGCGAATCGTGACCTTTAGCCGCGTCTACACCGAGGAGCCCAAGCAGCGCGCCTACGAAAAGATCTACGAGATGGACGCGCCGCAGCTTTACGGGTTGGTGGACCGCCTGCGCGCGAGGTTGTCGTCGCTGGTCGGCCGCTCGCTGCACCCGGCCGACGTCATCATCGACACGCCGCCGCGCGACAAGGACAAGCTCGAGACCATCGACGTGGTCTACCCCGACGCGACCGGCCGGCAGCACTACCCGCTGCACGAGCTCTCGCGCATCGTCGCCGGGATCCAGGACGACTTCGTCACCGTGGTCAAGAAGATCCGGATTTTCGTCGAGCCCTCACTTGCTACAGAATGTGCTGGACACGAAGGGGTGGACGAAATCATCCTAGAAGAAATCCTGAAGTCCTGAGAGAACGAGATGTCCCGCTTGCAATACGACTACCAGACACTCCTCGCCCTCCTCGTCGCGTCGATGCTCTCGGCGGGTTGTGCCGGCGTGAAGTCGTCGTTGCAGAATAACTGGTGCCCCGCCCCCGACCAGTCGACCCAGAAATCATCGCCCGAGGGCCAACCAGACGAAGACGAGCTCGACGCGCAGTGCCCCCCGCCCCAGTCCGAACCCCAGCGGGGATCGAAGATCGTCCGCACGCAGGCACCGACGGGCTCGAAGAGCGGCGATCCGCGCTCGGTCGCCTCCGAAGAGATCGAATTCCAGTCCCAGGGCGACACGCTTACCGGCGTCATCGAGCGCCCCGAGACGATCTCGGAGCCGCTTCCAGCGGTGCTGATCCTCCACGACTCCGGCCCCCTGGGGCGCGATGGTATCTTCCACGGTGCCCTCGGACTCGGCCTCCCGGTCGAGGTGGCCGTCTATCAGGAGCTCTCGGAGATGTTCGCTCGCAACGGCTTCGTCGTGATGCGCTACGATAAGCGAACGTGCGTGCAGGGCGGGCCGGTCTGGTGCGATTACCCGCGAGAGTACGTCGAGCCCCATCGCAAGCACCTCGCCAATACGCTCCTCAAGGATTCCGACCAGGCCCTCAGCGTACTTCGCAAGCACGCGGCGGTCGATCCCGACCGTGTCTCGGTGCTCGGCCACGGGCAAGGCGCCGAGCTCGCGGTGATGCTGTCGTCGCGTCGCCCGGTCGAGGCGTTGATGCTGCTCGCGCCGAGCCCCTACGCGCTCGACCGGCTCATCCTCCATCAAACTGACTTTTCGCTACAGCACCTCAGAGCTCGCCGTAAATCCGTCGGCAACACCACCGAGGGTGACCTGCTCGACAAGCAAATCAAGGCGCTCGAGGCGAGTAGAGAGAAGCAGAAGTCGACCTTCGAGGCGCTTCGGGACGGCGAGCGCGTCAAAGAAGCCCTCGGAGCCCCCGGAGAGACGTGGATGAGTTTTTTCGCCTTGCATCGAGAGGCGATGAAGTCGCTGAAGACGCTCGAGACGCCGGTCCTGGCGATCTTCGGGGAGGCCGACCAGGATCTCCCCGAGGACGCCGCCGAGCAATTTCAGAAGTTACTCAACGAAGATGTCTACTCCGAAGTCTTACTCCTCGACGCGCTGTCCCACGTGATGGTCAGCGTCGATGCCGCACAAGAGGAGAGCACGCAGGTCGCCGAAGACGTCGAGCAGGCGCTGCTGCACTTTTTCGAGGAATCCGAGCGGCAGCGAGAGGAACTTCAGGCTCGCAATTGAGCGAACCACAAAAAAACGCCGCTGCGACCAACAGCGGCGTTTTCTCTTCACGTGTTGTAGCGAGTTGGATCAAGTCGCTTCTTCCGGTCCCTTGCTCTCGATCTCATACTCACGATTCGTGCGTACATACGCGATGATCGCGGCGACGACCAAAGCGACCGGGATACCGATAAAGAGTCCCATGATCAGGCTTTCCATCATTACCTCCTTGCGAGCGGTGAAAGGAAGCCTTCCTTGCGATCTGCGGCTGCTTCGACATCCGTCGAGCACCGCACATGTATGAAAGTAGTCACCGTTGCCCCTACATCAACGAGAATCTGCCGCAGAGGCGCGATCAGCCCTTGATCAGCAGGCGAAGAACCCGTCTGAGAGCGGGTCCGGAGGGGTTTTCGAGCGTGTCGGCGAGCAATCGGACCGCCTGGGCCCGGGCATCCGGGGAGAGCGGCTCCTCGGCGACCATCGACAGCACTTCACGCCCGATCGTCGTCTCGAGCGAGCCGGACGTCGGCATCGAGGCCCCGGTTGAGCCGTCGATCTGCGGTGAAGACTCGCCCCGACGCCCGGTCCCGTCGGCCTCCTCGGTGATCCATCTAAGAATCGTCTCGACGGGGTCGTCACCGACGGGCTCCGGCGACTCGGCGAGCGCGGGTTCACGCGCCCGGTCGATCTTGTCGTAGAGCGACGCCAGTGGATCGTCTGTGCCACCCTCGGTGTATGAACTCACTGCCATCGTCTAGCCGGTCTGTAGAGAATCTGATGCGGCACCATCATAGCGACTCGGCGGCCGCTGTCGACAAAGACAGCCACCGCGCGCGGGAAAGATAGCCCGTATCGTGCGCATATAAAAAAACCCGAGACGCAATGTCTCGGGTCTTTCAGTGCGGAAGAGAGGACTCGAACCTCCACGACCTTGCGGTCACGGGCACCTGAAGCCCGCGCGTCTACCAATTCCGCCACTTCCGCATTTTCCGGGACGCCCCGTCCCGAGGGACAGGGGATTTACGACGAATTCTGGGTGTTGTCAAACCGTTTTTGAGCCTCGGCACGGCTCGTCGCGGTCCAAATTGACCCGGCGTGAATACCTGCTCGGCCCGGCACGTCTCAGCGACGAGCGATGCGGCGGGGGCGATACACCGGCAGCGCTGGACATGACCCGCGCGGGCGGTACAATTTCGACAGTGAAGACGACATTCCTCTGACGGCAGCCAAAGCCCATGATCAGCAGAACGATCGGTATTCTCGCGACGTTCCTCCTCACGACCCTGATTTCGACGAGCGCGTTCGCACAGAGCGCGGAGCGAGGCGAGCCCTTTTCGCCGCAGCGCTACGAGGTATCGCAGCTCATTCACTTCGGGGAATTCGACGAATCCCCGTTGATGTTCGACTGGGAGGTCGCCAAGACCAGCCGGGTCCCGACGAAGGGCGGCGCCGACTTCGAGTTGGTGCTCGTACCATCCTACACCGAGGTCAAGCGCGACATCGAGGATCGCTACGACAACAAAAAGCCCATCGCCACGCTCAAGGACAATATGGTGCCGATGGTCAGCCACCGCGAGCTTCAGGCGACGGGCCGAGTCGACCAGGACAATCTGACCCGATACACGCTGGGCTCGATGAAGACGACGCATCGATTCGTCGTCGAGCTTATGAATCGTGGCGGCCAGGCGGTCATCATCGTCAAGAATTCAGCACATGCTCGCCGCTTTGGCGGGGTCATTCCGCCCTTCGAGCCGTTCAAGGCCTTCGGCGCCGACCAGGTCGCGATCGATTGACGGGTCGCGTCACACCATCCAGTTTTGCATCTCGAAGGTCTCGTCTGGAACGGTCAGCTCGATCGGGCGGTTCGGCGGATGACGCTCGAGCTCCAGGCCGGCTTTCCACACGCTGACAATCAGCTCGAAGTCGTCTCCAGCGGACAGGTCTAGTGACTTGAATGGCACGGAGATTTCGACGTAGTCGTCAAAAGCCGCCAGCTCCACGATGTCGAGCGTGTTTCCGTCGCGGTCGACGATCTCCGCGCTCAGTCCATTCTCGAGCGAGACGACGACCGTATCTACCTCGCTCGGTCCACTGATCTTGACGCGGACCACGAGATCCTCGCGTACGTCGAGGAAGTCTTCTCCGGGATCCAGGCGCATGCTCAGCGTCTCGAGGTCGAAGCCCACGCGCATCTCCTCGATGTATCGGTGCGACTCGAACGTCGAGCCAGGTGCGCCGCGGTTGACGTAGACTCCAGATCCCGACCACTCGTAAAAGTAGTCTGATCGGCCGTCGATGGTCGGTTTTACCAGGCTGTGCGGTGGCTCGAAGTGCGAGCGCTGGCCCTCGTTCTTCGAGATCGGGATATCGAGCTCGCCGGGAGGCTCCAGGCCCACGCTGGTGTACGCGAAGCGAAGCTGGCTGCGGAACAGTCGGTCGAAGTCGGCGTCATTCTCCGATGAAAAGTCATCGCCGAACCACCAGAACCAGTCGCTGCCTTCGGCCATGTAGATAGCTTCCCACGCCAGCTCCGCCGACGAGTCCTCCTCGGCGGGCGGCTCGCCGCACTCCTCGATCAGGTCGCCGCGGGCCCTGGCCAGCAGCTCCCAGGCCCTGTTGGTGTCTTCGTGGCCAATCCAGATATCGTAGCTCGACTCGATCCAGGAGCCCGAGTGTATCTCGGTGAGCTCCCGAGTCTCGTACCCGTCTTCGAGGTAGTCGCCGGGCGTGACCGTGATGATGTCGTCGGCCGCGCCGATCCGCTCGTACAGCGTATTCAGGAAGGCCTCGCCGTGTCCGGGGTAGGTGCCCCAGGGATTTTCGCCGTCCAAGATCACGCTGTAGACCAGCTCGTCGCCAACCCCGGCTGCCCGGGCATCCGAAGCACGACCACGGATCGTGTCCATGAAGTCATCGACGGCAGCCTCGGCATCGTTGTGGGCGTACGTAAAGCTGATCTTATCGCTCGCCTCGCGGTCGCGAAAGAAGATGGCGGTCTCGGGGCACCCGGCGAGGTGCCACGGGCGAAATTTGTCGGCGGCTGCGTCGTATTCGGAGCGGCTGTGCTCGAGAATCCCTTCGTCCGTGGCGACCCATCGGACGCCCTCGTCGGCGAATACCTGCATGGCCTCCGGAGAGACGCTGCCTTCTGCGGGCCACATGCCGTCGACGTCGATCCCCAGGAAGTCGCGTGTCAGGTGCCGAACTGTCTGAACTTGATGACGCGCATCCTCCGATGCCTCGAAGCGCGGTGGCATCGGGCGCTCCGGCGAGGCACGTCGGGCACTCTCGGTATCGATGAGCAGCGGCAATATAGGGTGGTACATCGGCGTGACGCTCAGCTCGATCTGCCCCCTGCGGTGCAGGCGCCGATACATCGGAGGAAGCAGCTGCATCACTTCGATCTGCTGTTCCAAGAGGGCTTCCTTTTCGCTCTCGGTGAACCCCTCTCCCTTGTCGAGGAGCGCCTGAACGATGACGCGCTCCTCGCGCGCCGTGAAGCCGAACCAGGCCAGGTTGAACAGGACTTGAACGTCGCGCAGATCCTGGTTGGTGAAGTCGGTGAGCACGATCTCGGCCGGGTCTTTCCCACGCTTTTGCAGCAGCTCCCAGTAACGGGGCATCGGCTCGATGGCCGTCTCCCAGTCCAGGCTGAAGAAGTGCCGGAGGATATGGTGCTTCTCGGCGTCGGTCAGCCGCGCAGAGCGCTTTTGGGTGAGATCCCACCACGTGTCGCGCTTTCCCTCCTCGATATATTCGCGAAGCTGCTCGAGCAGGCTGCCCGAGAAGTTGATGGCGCAGCGAATCTCCGGGTAACGCTCGAGCAGGCGCCCCATGTCGTAGTACGAGCGGATGGCGTGCATCCGAACCCACGGCAGCTTGTTGGCTGGCGCATCCGGGACGCTGTAGTAGGGCTGGTGGAAATGCCAGAGAAACTGGAGTCGGATCTGGTCAGTCATATCGGCTGGTCTCGGCGCGTCCAAAGACGGTGTGGCCACATCCCGCGGCCGCCAGTGGCCGCGAGTTTCTCAGAAGGTATATCCCTTCGGAACCACTACAATGCCGTCATCGGAGACGACGAATCGTTCTCGATCGCGCTCCAGATCGTAGCCGATGACTTCGTCGGCGGGGACCTGGACACCCTTGTCGATAATCGTTCGCCGGATGCGCGCCCGGCGGCCGATATCCACGTGCTCGAATAGCACGCTGTCCTCGATATTGGAGAACGAGTTGACGCGAACTTCGGGGAAGAGAATACAGTTGCGGATCGTGCCGCCCGAGACGATGCAACCCTCGGCGACGCTCGAGTTCATGGCACGGCCGACGCGATTATTGCTCAGATCTTCGTGGACGAACTTCGCCGGCGGGTGGTGCTGATACCGCGTCCGAACAGGCCATTTTTCATTGTAGAGGTCGAAGACCGGGTCGATGTCGATCAAGTCCATCGACGCCCGCCAGTACGAGTCGACGGTGCCGACATCACGCCAGTATCCGCGCTCGTTCTCGGGCTGGCCCGGGACGATATTCGTGGAGAAATCGTACGCGAAGACATCGCTATCCGGATCGTTGACCATCTTGGTCACGATGCTCTTGCCGAAGTCGTGGGCGGAGTCTTCGTCGGCGGCATCGCGCTCGACCTCGTGGACCAGCGCGCCGGTCGTGAAGATGTAGTTACCCATGCTGGCCAGGCTGTGACCCGGGTCGTTGGGCATCGGGGCGGGATCATCGGGTTTTTCCTGAAACCCGATGATCTTTCCGTTGTCATCGACCTTCATGATCCCGAATGCCGAGGCTTCCTCGATGGGCACCGGGATGGCCGCGACCGTCAGGTCCGCCGCCACGGCCCGATGCCGCGCGAGCATCTGACGCACGTCCATCTTGTAGATATGGTCGGCGCCAAAGACGCACACGTCGCGCGGGTTGGCGTCCTCGATGAGGTTGAGGTTCTGGTAGATCGAGTCCGCGCTGCCGCGATACCAGTGCGGCCCCTTGCGTTGCTGGGCGGGCACGGCGTCGACGAAGTGGCTCAGGTGGGAGGACAGTCGCCAACCGCGGGCGATGTGGTTGATCAGGGAGTCGGCCTTGTACTGCGTCACGACCTTGATGCGGTAGAAGCCGCTGTTGACGAAGTTCGACAAGACGAAGTCGATGAGTCGATAGCGGCCGCCGAATGGGACAGCGGGCTTGGCGCGGTCGCGGGTCAGCGGGCGTAGACGCCGGCCTTCACCGCCCGCGAGGACCATCACGAGGGCGTTATGCATGATCTGGGTCGCTCCGTTGAGTCGCTAGCGATGCTGCGGGCTCGCCGCAGCCATCTCACGGATTAACTGAGCACAAAGAAGTAAGCGCCGATTGCCGCAGCCACAAGCACGATCAGCATCAGCATCACGACGAGGGCGTTCGAGCCGCCCTCTTTCGATTCCGTCGATGCGCCCTTGTTCGGTGCCTGCGGGTTGGCCCGCTGAATATTTTGTTTCCGATCCGCGCCGCGTGGCTGCTGCGCCGATGCCGAGCTATCGGGTTTCTGGGCGGGCTGACGTCGGCCGTCGTTGGTCTCGGTGGATGCGGATCGCTGCGTGCTCTGGGTCTGTTGACCGCCTTTGTTTTGCGGCGGACGTTTCTGAGGCTGTTTGGGCTTCTCCTTGGCCTTTTTTGCGTCCTCTCTGGCCTTCTCCGCGCCCTTTTTTGCCTGCGGACCCTCGACAGCCTGCATCGATTGCGTGGCGTGGGCCACGTCTCCGAGGCCCCCTTCCTGCCAACTGTCCTCGGCGCTCGTGGGCGCAGGCGTGTTCTGAGCCGGCGCGACCGGCTCATCGCCGCCGAAGCCGAGGTCCATCCACTCGCGCGGATCCTCGCTGCCGCTGGCCGGTTCATCCTCGTCGGAGACTTCGGCAGAGATATCCCCGTAGACCTCGGTCATGAACAGGTCGAGGTTGCCCATTTCCTCGAGCGAGACGAGCTGGTTGAGCTCCTTCTGAATCTGCTCGCCGGCGGCGAGGTCCGCCTCGGTCGTCTTGCGCTCTTTGCGCGGCTGCTTCTCGATGATCTCCTGGACCAGCGAGGCGATGTCGAAGCCCGACACGACCGACCCGTGCTCGAACATGAACTGGGCCAACTCGCGGCCGAAGGCCTCGGCGCTCTGATGGCGCTCGGCCGGATCCTTAGCGAGCGACTTGCGGATGATCTTCTCGAGCGCCGGGGGGATGGTGCGCCCGTACTTCTTGAGGGGCGGAATCTCGGCGTCACGCACCAGCTTGAGGGTATCGTAGTCGGAGTCG
>JBNJFZ010000004.1:45204-79141 GCA_051747295.1 Myxococcota bacterium | reverse complement strand
ACCAAGACCGCGTGAATTGAGGGGAGTAGGAGATGTGGGAGATATGGGGGAGTGGGAGATGTAGGAGAGTTGGGGGAGTGGGTAGGGCCTTCACGATGTGTGGCTGCTGAAACGTTTGCCCCCGCGTGGGCGAAGTGACACCGGGGGCAAATACTCCACCGGCCACACGTGGTGAAGGCCTTACCCACTCCCCCCACTCTCCCGCTCAATCCGGATCAGCGCCACAATTACCGGTGGATTCGCTGAAAGCCGCGCACCGACTCGGTGCGCGGCGCTCCGCCGCCGCCGGGACCGCTCTGCCGGTCCCGAACGTGTTCGCACCCAGATCGCGGCGAACAGCGATCATTTTCGCCGTTCCGACGCCTCATCCGGACCAGCGCCACAATTGGCGGTGGATTCGCTATTGACTGCCGGAAGGCGTGGAGGCCGGAGATTGCCTGATGCATGGAAGAGATTTGGAGGGGGGGGATCTGTACGGAAGATGTACGGAGAGGGGTTCCGGAGACGGAACATGGAACATGGAGCGTGGAGCGTGGAGCGCTGAGGTATGGAGACGCGGAAAAAGGAGGCGGGTGGGCTCGACCGATCCCCCGGTCTCGCTTCGCTCGGCCGGGGGGCAAACGTTTCACCCGCCACGCATCGTGAATGCGCTACCCGCTCCCCTACATCTCCCACATCTCCTACTCCCTCTTACCCTTACCCCTGACCGCGAAAGTACTCTTGCGCGATACACAGCACGTCGAGCGTGAGGCCGACGCCGAAGTGCAGGAACGCGCCTGGAAGCCAGGACTTGCTCTTGAGGGCGAGGTAGCCCAGCAACATGCCGGCGACAATGGCGCCCAGGGACTCTGCGGGGGGCTTGCCGAAGTGAATCATGCAGTACGGGATCGTCATGATCGTGACTGCGTGGTAGCCGAAGCGCTTGAAGAGCGCGAAGACCAGGAACCCGCGGAAGAACGCCTCCAACGAGAAAAACTGGACCGAGTAGGCCGCTTCGTAGGCCAAGAAGTGGGTGAGGGACTCCCCAGCGGCGTCGTAGAAGGGGTATTTGCCCTGGAAACTGTCGGTGAATGAGATCCCGACGAGTACCGGGAGCATGACGAGGTAGAGGCCCAGGTAGATCTTCCAGTGGCCCTTCTTCGGCATGCGGAAGCCGTAGTCGCGGGCGGACTCGCGGAACCAGAACCAGATACAGCCCAGGGGTATCGCCACGCGGAGTACGAGGCTGGCGAGCGACCAGTAAACGTAGGGGAAGATACCTCGAAACTCGCTGGTATCCAGCCCGAGAGCCCCGACGAAGGCCATCTCCAGCTCGCCCCGGAAGAAGGGCGGCCGGCCGAAGTAATAAAAGAGCGTGAGCAGCACGCTGCTCAGGAGGAGGACAGCGGTGGTACGGGTGTCGAGCTCGACGTCGACGCCGCCGTTGGTGTTCAGGTCGACGCGGATGTGGTCGACGATTTCGTTCCAGCGATTACGGAGAGACATGACGTTCGATCAGCGCCTTGTCCACTTATCAGCGCTGCCGTCGCCGTTGAGGTCACGTCCGATGCGATCGAGCGTGCCCTGTTCGTAATACTCCCAGTAGTCGACCTTTCCGTCGGTATTTCGGTCCTTTTCGACGCGCATAATGGTCCCGTCGCTGTAATAGCGCGTCTCCACGATGGTCTCGCCGTCGTCGCCGAGGAGTTCTTTGCGGACCAACTCGCCGTTGTCGAAGAAATTGCGAGCGTCGTAGACGCCGTCGAGGTTGACGTCGACTTCTTCTTTCTTGGGGGTCCCTTCCTTGTCGTATTCGCGGACGATATCGATCTGGCCGTCGGAGTTGACGTCGATCTTTTTGCGGCGCAGTCGACGCCGGGTGACGTCTTTGTCGTCAGGGTCGGGGTAGGTCTCGAAGTATTTGATGACGTCGGGCTCGTCGTCGTCATCGAGCGTGTAGCGCTCGACGATGAAGCCGTCCTCTTCGCTCGTCGTGTAGTTTGGGCCGTTGATCGAGCCGGTTCGCCGCTGGTCCTTCTGGGCGGCGTCGTCGCTCTTGCAGCCCGTCGCGCAAACTAAGAACCCGAGGGCGAGGACCACCAAGATGTGGAAAGGATTTCGCAACATTGATCTGGACTCCATTCATCCCAAAACATACTCGTGAGCGAAAATTAGCACAGAAGCGAGCCTTGTGCGAGTTCTGACGCCGTATCATCGCCGGGAATTAAGGTGAGTATCGCGGCCGCGAGTTTGACCTGCTCGGAGCCGGTGAGTTATGTAACCCGCCGGTCAGAACCGACGTGGAGCCGGGGCAGATCGTGGTCTCAGCGACCGCACCTGTCCTGCACGGCATAATTGCGCCGACGTGTTGGTTGACCGGATGAGCCAGCGGTTGACAAGCCGCGCCACGCAGTAGGGCGGTCGACAACGGCGCCCGCCACATAGCCCCTTATTTATACAATGGCCAAACGCGAAATCGACCAGAGCAAGATTCGGAACTTCTCGATCATTGCTCACATCGACCACGGGAAGTCGACGCTCGCCGACCGCATTCTCGAGGAGACGAAGGCGGTCGAGGAACGCGATCAGCGCGAGCAATACCTCGATAGCATGGATCTGGAGCGCGAGCGTGGCATCACCATCAAGGCGCAGACGGTGCGCCTGGAGTACGAGGCCGACGACGGAGAGACCTATCTTCTGAACCTCATTGATACGCCGGGACACGTGGACTTTACGTACGAGGTCTCGCGCAGCCTGCAGGCCTGCGACGGGGCAGTGCTCGTGGTCGACGCCTCGCAGGGTGTGGAGGCGCAGACGGTCGCCAACGTGTATCTGGCGCTGGACGCAGATCTGGACCTGATACCGGTGCTCAACAAGATCGACCTGCCGGCGGCCGACTGCGACCGCGTGCGAAAGGATATCGAGGACACCATCGGGCTCGACGCGTCCGATGCCATCGAGGCCAGCGCCAAGAACGGCGTGGGGATTCACGATATCCTCGAGGCGATCGTGCACCTCGTGCCGCCGCCGGAAGGAGACAAAGACAAGCCGCTCAAGGCGCTGGTCTTCGACAGCTGGTTCGATCCTTATCGCGGGGTTATTAACCTCGTGCGCATCATCGACGGTGAGATCCGCAAGGGCCAGCAGATCAAGTGGATGGCCTCCGAGGCGACGAGCGATGTCGAGGACCTGGGCGTTTTCGCCCCGGCCCCCACCAGCGTCGACAGGCTGGGGCCGGGCGATGTCGGGTTCGTGATCTCGATGATGAAGAGCACCGACCGCGCGAAGGTCGGTGATACGATCACTGCAGTAGACAACCCGGCCGACGAGGCGCTTCCGGGCTTCAAAGACGTCAAGCCGATGGTCTTCTGCGGGTTTTACCCGGTGGATTCGTCCGACTATGAGGAGCTGCGCGACGCGCTCGAGAAGTTGTCGCTCAACGACTCGAGCGTCTCCTTCGACCCCGAGACCAGCCAGGCGCTGGGCTTCGGGTTTCGATGCGGCTTTCTGGGCTTGCTCCACATGGAGATCATCCAGGAGCGGCTCGAGCGCGAGTACGATCTGGACCTGATCACGACGGCGCCGTCGGTGGTCTACAAGGTCTATACAGATGACGGTGAGCTGGTCGAGGTTCAAAACCCGAGCCAATTGCCGGATCCCAACGAGATCGATGTCATCGAGGAGCCGTACGTCCGCGCGACGATCCACCTGCCGCCGGAGCACCTCGGGCCGGTCCTGGCGTTGTGCGAGGAGAAGCGCGGCGAGCAGAAAGACATGCGCTACTCCGGGCAGAATCGCGTGATCTTGACCTACGAGATGCCGATGAACGAAGTCATGTACGACTTCTACGACCGGCTCAAGTCAGCGTCGAGGGGATATGCGAGCCTCGATTACGACATGGTCGGCTACCGCGAGGGAGACCTCGTCAAGCTCGATATTCTGGTCAACAAGGAGCCGGTCGACGCGCTGAGCGTCATCGTCCACCGAGACTTTGCCTATGACCGCGGCCAGGCTCTGGCGAAGCGGCTCAAGAAAGAGATTCACCAGCAACTCTTCGAGATTCCGATCCAGGCGGCCATCGGATCTCGTGTGGTCGCGCGGGAGACGGTACGAGCCCTCCGAAAGAACGTCACGGCCAAGTGCTACGGGGGTGACGTCAGCCGAAAGCGCAAGCTTCTGGAGCGCCAGAAAGAGGGAAAGAAGCGCATGAAGCAGGTCGGTACGGTCGAAATTCCGCAGGATGCATTCTTGGCGGTCTTGAGTCTTGACGACGATGACTGAATACTGAGCCGTACCTACTTTGCGCGTTGCGCATACGACCCGAGGCCCCCGCTGTGAGTTCCAACAAGTCATCGACAAACCGCGCACTGGAAAAGGCGCGAGACTACGTCTCCGAGACCCAGGATAAGCTGGATCGTTCGCATGGCGTGTCCGATGACGTACGTCGTCAGATTCAGGAGCATCTCAACGACGTCCGCCAACTCATCGAGGACGATGATGCCAGGGCAGCTAACGCACGCATCGACGAGGTCCGGACGTTCATCGACGAGAACCTCGCCGGAAAGCAAAAGAGCACGTTCCGCGAGTACGCCGAGTCGATCGGGCTGGCGATCCTGTTCGCGCTCTTTCTGCGTGCCTTCGTCATCGAGGCCTTCAAGATCCCGACGGGGAGCATGATTCCGACGCTTCAGGTGGGCGATCACCTATTCGTCAACAAGTTCACCTATGGGATCCGGATTCCATTCACCGAGGAGTACGTCTTTCGGTTCGACGAACCCAAGCGCGGTGAAGTCATCGTCTTCAAGTTTCCAACCGATGAGGCTCAGAGCTATCTGGCCAAGCAGCCGGCCTCCAAGCGCGAGTGCATCGACCGAGAGACGCTCGAGCAGGGCAAGGACTTTATCAAGCGGATCGTCGGGATCGAGGGCGACACCGTTGCGCTCCGAAACAACCACCTTGTAGTCAATGGCCGGAAAGTCCCGCGGACATTTTTGAAGAAGGAATCGACCGGGAACTTCCTGTACCCGCATCAGGTCTCCGAAGTCGAAGAGCTCGGCAGACACCGATATACGATTCAGTATTCGGGCGCGGACCAGAACTTCGGGCCGATCAAGGTCAAGCCCAATCACGTCTTTGTGATGGGGGATAACCGTGATAACTCCTCGGACGGACGCTGTTGGGGGCAAGTACCGGTTGAGAATCTCAAGGGGCGCGCGATGATCATATGGTGGTCGCGAGGGCCTGATGGATGGCGGTTCGACCGCGTGGGCAAGGTCATCCATTGACCGGCCACGATGGCGTCGCGCAGGGCGAGCGTGATCCGAGGGTTGTCGTCGAGTCAATTCTCGGTTAGTCAACCCCGCGACAGGCTCCGTCGAGGGCGAGCGAGACGAATCACCGTTTTTCTTTCTGGCCGGAAGGACACATGAGCTTCATCGGACTCAAGCACAAGTCACGCGAAGAACTCACCCGGTTGCTGGACGTCGCGGGCGAATTCGTCGACGACGACGGCAACGTCATCACCCCCGAAAAACACAGGGACGCCCTGGACGGTAAGTCCCTGGCGATGCTCTTCTTCGAGCCGAGCACGCGTACACGCGTGAGCTTCCAGCTGGCGATTCAGCGGCTGGGGGGCTTCTCGGTCGAGGTGGCAAAGGAGCAGAGCAGCGTCAAGAAAGGCGAGACCTTTCTGGACACGTGCCGAAACCTCGAGGCCATGGGCTTCGATGCGCTGGTGATGCGCCACAACGAGCGCCAACTGCCGTTCGCCATCGAAGATCGACTGGATATCAAGATCATCAACGCCGGAAACGGCAGTGGTGAGCACCCGACACAGGCATTGTTGGACGTGTTCACGCTCCAGCGCGCCATCGGCAACGACAATGGCAGCCTCGAGGGGAAGACCGTCTCGATTATCGGAGATATCGTGCACAGCCGCGTCGCGCGCAGTGACGTGTACGCGCTGAATGCACTCGGCGCCAGAGTAGTCCTGGCAGGGCCCTCGAATTTGGTCCCCAAGCCAGAAGACTCGAGTTGGGACGCCGACCGGGCCAGTAGTCGAGAGGAAGCGCTGAGCGATGCGGACGCGGTCATCATGTTGCGCGTACAATCCGAGCGCATGCACGGAGAGCTGGTCGACGAGAATACCTATATTCGTGAATGGGGCCTCGACGATATGGTCGTCGCCGATCAGATGAAGCCCGGCGCGGTCATCATGCATCCCGGCCCGGTGATCCGCGGCATGGAGCTGACGAGCAGCGTCGCCGACGGCGAGCGGAGCCTCATCCTCGATCAGGTCAAAAACGGCGTCGCCGTACGTCAGGCCGTGCTACTGGAGTTGCTCGGCCGCGACTGAACTGACAACGAGCCACGTGCGACTCGCCAGCAACGCGCAATTGCGGCGAAAAAACGGAGAGCACCATGACTCACAGTGACGACAAAACGTCTGATAAGCCGGCGATCCTCGTGCTCGAGGACGGTACATGCTTTGAAGGGAGTGCGGCCGGCTGGACCGGTAACACTGTCGGTGAGGTCGTCTTCAATACCAGCATGGCGGGCTATCAGGAGATCCTGACCGATCCGTCCTATGCCGGCCAGTTGGTGACGCTCACGATGCCGCATATCGGGAATTACGGGGTCAATCCGGCAGATATGGAGTCGGAGCGCATTCAGGCGCGCGGCCTCATCGTCCGGAGTATCTCCGAAGAGGCCAGCAACTACCGGTCTGAGAGTAGCCTGCCCGACTGGTTGAACGACAACCAGATCGTGGCTATCGATCAGGTGGATACTCGAGCGCTCACCCGCCATATTCGTGATAAGGGTGTGATGATGGGCGTCATCGCGCACGGGGCGACCGAAGACGAGAAGGACGAGTGGTTGGCGTATCTCGAAGACCAGCCCGACTACGAATCCGAGGACTTCGTCGGTGACGTGGTTCATCGCGAGGCGGTTTCAGTGCGCCTGGTCGCCTCCGAAAGCCAACAGAGCGATGCAGTCGACGAGCGTGAGATTCGCCTCGTCCCATTCGAAGCCGACGAACAGGACGACTCACCCCACGTGGTCGTCGTGGACTACGGCGTGAAGTTCAGCATCCTCCGGAACCTCATCGAGCGCGGCCTGCGCGTCACGCTCGTGCCGGGGGATACCGATATCGAACAACTGCGCAGCCTCGACCCCGACGGGGTTTTGCTGTCGAACGGACCGGGCGATCCCGGCCGCCTGGATAGCTACCTCTCGCTCATCGAGGGCACCATCGAGTCGTACCCGACATTCGGCATTTGCCTGGGGCACCAGCTGCTGGCTCGCGCGCTGGGGGCGGAGACGTTCAAGCTCCCGTTCGGCCATCGCGGCCCAAATCAGCCCGTCAAAGACAAGGCGACCGGCAAGATCGCGATGACCAGCCAGAATCATGGCTACGCGGTCAAGAGCGAGACGCTGCCCGAGACGCTGGAGGTCACGCACATCAACCTCAACGACGATACGGTCGAGGGTGTGCGCCACCGAGATCTGCCGGTCTTTTCGGTGCAGTATCACCCCGAGGCGGGACCCGGGCCCCACGATGCCGCCGACTTTTTCGACGACTTCGAGCGGATGGTCCGCGAGTCGCGCTGAGCGACCCTTGCTTCGTACCGAGAAGGTCGAATGACCGACGGCGAGACAGACGGACAGCCCGAGGATACCTCCGAGCATGAGTCGGGGCCCGATGAGGGCTCGGACTCACCGGCGGCGAACCAGTCCACGAGCACCTCCGACGATGCGTCTTCGGAGCCCGATGTGTCCGGCGAGAGCCAGGGTAAGGACGGAGTGAGGCCTCGCGGCAAGCGGGCCTGGTTCCAACGCATGGGGCGGCTTCGAAAACTGGGCCTTCCGATCATGACGCTCCTGCTGCTGGGCGTCATTTTTATGACGTTCCACTCCATCTTGCTGCCGTTCATCTTTGCGGTGGCGATCGTCTACCTGATGGAGCCCATCGTGAAGCGCCTGTCGCAGCGTCTTCCGCGCTGGACCGCCGTGATCCTGGTCTATCTGACGTTCTTCGGGGTGTTATCTATAAGCATCCTCGTGGTCGTGCCGCGCTTCGTCGAGGAGATCGTGCGCTTTGCGCAGACGGTCCCCGAGACCATCACCGAGTTCCGAAAGGACAAGCTCCCGGGCATCAACGAGGACGTCCAGCAATTCCTGCAATCCTACCTACCGGTCGATGACCGCAACAAGGGCTTGACGCCCGCCAAGTCCGCCGTACATGACGCTGTTTCTGAAGCCTCGAGCCAGTCGCTAGCCTTCGGCGCGGCCCATCAGGCCGTTCACGCGGGTACCGCCGTCGAGATCGAGATGCAGTTGGTGCGCAGGGAGCCGCCCGGCGAGGCGGCCGACGGAGACCAGGAGGCCGCAAAGCGTATCGAGATCACCGGCGCGCTCGACGATCGCGGCCCACCCAGTGAACAGGCCGTCGAGTACGAGCGCAAGTATCGGGTAGAGCTCGAAGCGGTGCCGAGGCTCGACCCGCCGACGGTCGCCGAGCACGGTGAGTGGGTGCGGTTGGGCCGCGGGCAGGAGCCCGTGGCACGGTTCGTCCCGGCCGAGAGTGGTGGGTTCGATCTGTACTTGAACGAGCCAGGCATGCGGGTGGAGCAGGTCGGCGATAGAGCCTGGAAAGTAGACCGACCCGAACTCGAAGAGCAAAGCCGGGGTGGTGGCCTCCGCGTCCAGTCGGTCTTCGATCTGGAGGCGACCGTCAATGAGATGGTCGAGGGGGCTGTGAGCACCTCCAACGAGCGCATAAGTTCGCTGATCGGTTACCTGCAACTTCTCGTCGTCGGCATCATTCACGCGTTCGTCTCGATCATCCTGACGTTCATGGTCGCGGCGTTCATCTCCATCGACCTGCCGAGCTTTATTCGCTTCTTCCGTGATTTGCTCCCGAGCGACTATCGATCCGGCTACGAGGAACTGCTCGGCCGACTCGATAAGGGGCTGGCGGGGGTCGTCCGCGGTCAACTGTTGATCTGTCTGGTCAACGGGATTCTGACGTATATTGGATTGCTGATCCTGGATATCAAATTTGCGGTCCTGTTGGCGGTGGTAGCCGGCGTACTGTCGCTGATCCCGATCTTCGGCACCATTTTGTCGACGATTCCAATCGTCATTATTGGGCTGATGGACGGCTTCGTGACCGGAGTCCTGGCGCTGGCGTGGATTCTGGGGATTCACTTTATCGAGGCGAACCTGCTCAACCCGCAGATCATCGGGACGTCCGCACATATCCATCCGGTCATCGTGATCTTCGCGCTGTTGGCCGGCGAGAGTGCGTTTGGGCTCGTCGGAGCCCTGCTCGCCGTACCCGTGGCGTCGATTTTGCTGACATTGTTCAAGTTCGTGCGGGATCGGTTTTTCGGTGAGGAAGCAGGCGAGGTAGCCGCGGATTCCGGATAGCATTTGGGCCTCGGTCAAATCTGGCTTTGGGGTTGGATAGAGGGCGAACATGTGCGATCGTGCATCGAGACGGAACGAGTGAGGAGCACGCATGGATGTCCAGTTCTGGGCGGCCACAGATCCGGGGCAAATTCGAGATCACAACGAGGACAACTACCTCGTCGACAAGCGTCTGAAGCTCTTCGTCGTCTGTGACGGCATGGGCGGGCACGCAGCCGGTGAAGTCGCGAGTGCGCTCACCGTGAAGACGACCCGTGAGGTCGTCGCGTCGAGCCCCG
Organism: Myxococcota bacterium; assembly: GCA_051747295.1. Taxonomy (GTDB): domain Bacteria; phylum Myxococcota_A; class Bradymonadia; order Bradymonadales; family Bradymonadaceae; genus JBNJFZ01. Next base: position 69,452 of record JBNJFZ010000004.1, on the reverse strand, counting down.
GTATCATCGAAGATCTCGAGCACGACCCCGACAACCCACACCATCGCCAGGCCGTGCTCTCACTGCTAGAGCACGCCGTCGAGCAGGCGTGCGCACTGGTATTCTCCGCGGCGGAGGGCGACTCCGAGCGGGGAGGAATGGGCACGACGTGCAGCATGATGTTGGTCTCTGCCGGGTACGGCTTCATCGCCCACGTGGGCGACTCCCGAATCTACAGGTTACGAGAAGGGGAGCCGCAGCAATTGACCGAAGACCACTCGTTGCTCAACGAGATGATTCGACAGGGGAGGGCGCAGCAAGGCGACTCCATCCCGAATCAACACGCCGTCACGCGCGCGGTCGGCGTTCGCGCGACCGTCGAGGTCGATACGATGGACTTCGAGGTGCGACCCGAGGACCGCTTCATCATGTGTAGCGACGGGCTGTGCGGCTACTTCGAGGAAGACGACACCATCGTCGAATTGATGACGCAGGGCGACGCAAAAGGCGTGGCGGATCGCTGCATCGACTTCGCCAATGATGCCGGCGGTAAGGACAATATCACGGTTATTGCCCTCGAGGTGGGAGAGGGCGGGCAGGCCGAGGCCGTCGAAGTGCGAGATGTACTAGATATCCTGGGCGGGACCGAGATTTTCGAGAATCTATCGTATCGTGAGTTGGTCGAGTTGGCCTCGCTCGGGCGCACGATCGAGCTACAACCGGATACGACGGTCGTGGAGAAAGGCGAGATGGTCGGCGACCTGATCATGATCCAGAGTGGATCGCTGGCCGTCGAAAACGACGGCCGGAATGTGGCGATCGTCGAGCCGGGAGCTTGCGTCGGTGAGCTCGCGCTGGTCGGAGAATATCCGGCAGCAGCGAGCTATATTGCCGTAGAGCCCACCGATTTATTCGTCATCCCTCGTGAGAAGCTCCTGGCGGCTTTCCGTCGAAAGGAGCGCCTGGGCTCTCGGGTGCTCTGGAACTTCTTGAAGGCCTACGCCGGGAGGTTGCGCCAGGTACCGATCGAGCTCGGCTTTAATTCGGAGCTGTGGGAGAAGGTCGACCTGCAGGACGAGGACATCGATCTGACGCCTCCTCCCGGCAAGATTATTATCGATGAAGAGTATTTCAAGTCGGATGACCCGCGAGAAACAGCGCAGCTCGAAGCGACGGATCGTGACCGCATCGTGGAGGCAGACAGCCAGGGCGTCGCGACCCAGAGGACCACGTCGACGGTCGAACCGAATGTCGACGAGGCCGCGGATACGCCGCCCGATCACAATAGCTCGCCGCCTGGGCGGTCCTCGGAGCGAGGCGGGCCGCCACCGGTGCCTCCCGGCAGTGACGCGAGCAGTGACCCCGAATCCGCCGACACCCCAAACGTACAGCTCAATAAAAATGAACAATCAGAGAATCGCTAGACTGGTCTTCGTCGCGCTCATCCTGGGCTCATTGGTATTCGCCGGCTGTAAACAGTCGAGAGACGCAGCGGGTTCAGCGCCCGGCAGTGACAGCCCGGAGATGAGCGAGGGCGGTGAGCTTATCTTCGAGGAGTCCTTCGACGACCGCGAGCCGGGCACTCACTGGGTCCGCGGTGAGGGTGAGGATGGGCGCGGCGAGTGGCGAGTAGAGGACGGGTGGATGGTCGGAAACGACATCAAGAACGATGCGCTATGGCTCGAGCGTGAACTCCCGGAGAAGGTTCGCATCGAGTTCGACGTACAGGCCATGTCGCCCGTCGGTGATATCAAATTCGAGGCCTTCGGTGACGGGAAGACCCACGAGTCAGGCTATATCTTCATCTTCGGCGGGTGGAAGAATACGCTCGATGTCATCGCGCGGCTCGACGAACACGGTGAGGACCGAAAAGAACGCAAGACGCATGGAGTCATGCCCAACACGACGTACCACATGGCGCTGGAGCGGACGGGAGACACGCTGCACTGGTTTGTCAACGACGAACACTTCATGAGTTATAGCGACCAGAATATGCTGCGTGGGGACGGCCACGAGCACTTCGCGTTCAATATCTGGTCTGCGCCCGTGCGATTCGACAACGTCGAGGTCTACGATCTCGGCGGCGCGAAGTAAGCGGGCGCGAGGGGCATCCTCGACGCGGCGTTGCCGCCATCACCGCGCGTCTGATATAGTCGCGGTAACAGTTTCCTCCATCTTCATGTCCGGCAAAGCGACAGCATGGATTCACGCCTCATTCTCCAGATAGTCTTGGGAGTCATTTCCGTTCTGCTCGTGTTGGTCGGCGGTCTTATCGTCTATCAACTCACGCGCGACGCCAGTACACAGGTCGTCGAGAAAGTCGTCGAGTCGAATGAACAAAAGGACGAGCCTGAGAACCCGTGGTCCCTCAAGGGCGAAGCGGCGATCTCTCTGGTCGAGCGCGTCGAGGTGAAGTCCGGCGACGAGGAAGATGAGAAGAAGGACGAAGAACAAGAGGATCCAACCACGATTGGCGACCTCGTCAAGGACGAAGACTTCGTCAAGGAGAAGCTCAAGATCACCAGCGCGGAGCCAAAGGGATGGGAGGCGACCTGGTGGGGTGAGACCGATTACGGGCCGTCTTACTTCCTGGTGCGCTACGTCTTCCAGGACGCGAATATCGCGATCGGGCCGACATGGCTGGTCGACCTCAAGACCCAGAAGGTGGTCCCGAAGAACGTATTGGCGAAGGTGGCCGAAGACCCGGAGAAGGGCACCGAGTCGGACTATTATGACAAGCGCCAACAGGTTGTCTCCGCCATCACCAACCACCGCTTCGATACCGGGTTGAACCTCGGCGGCGCTCTGCTGATGTACTTCGAGAAGCGCACCGATACCACCGAGGACGATACGATCCTGGGCTGGACGATCGACCACGACCGGGGAGACCTGTTTGAAGCTTATTTCCAGTGGGAAGAGGCCGGCGAGCCGACGTATGCGCACTTTACGTTCGACTACGACCGCAAGGCGCTTCGGGCCGTGAACCTGCAGGCGGCCAATATCATGCGCGCTGGTGAGGAGTTCGAGGCCAGCGAGCCAGCGAATATCATGCCGAAGTCCTACAACCCCGACGCGCGCCGCAGCAGCGAGAGATGGCTGGGGCCGGCGCGTAAAGCGTGTCGCATGCGCCAGAATCGGGCTCGTTGCCAGGCGCTCGCGAGCATCCTACAGAACGACCAGCTCATCGAGTCTCTCGAGTGGCTACTGACCGCGCAGGCCGGCAGTAAGAGCGACTTCGATGCGTGCCTGGACAAGCGCAACTGCCGCTGGATGCCGGAGCGTAAGGGCGAGAACGAGTATCGCGTCATCTACGTCTACAACCTCGAGAAGCAGTCCGAGTTCGACCGCAAGTCGCCCAGCGAGGAATGGTCGTGTTCCCACAGTCTTGCGAATAAGGACAAAGAGATAGAGACGAAGGGCAATTGCGTGGGCTGGGACATCAACGTCAAGACCGACAAGATCGAACCGGTCGACCAGACCAGCGAGCTCGCCTACCGCGCTATCCATCCGCGTGGATAATCCGGAACAGAACAACACACGTGAGACGGACAGCGCGTCCGGCACCCGTGGTGCGAGTGCGATTTTCCGCAGCGCTCCACAATCGTCGGAGAGCGTGTTGGTCCGTCCGCACGGCGATCTGAGCCGCGTGGACGTACGCTTTTTCGTCTATGAGGACGTCCTCGACGAGCTCACGTTCGCCGCGGAGTACCGCGAGGAAGTCAGCCTCGCCATACTGCTCGGCTCCTTTGCGCTGGACCGCAGTGGCCCGTACGTCGAAGTCTCCGGCTTCGAGGAGTTTGTCTACGTCGGAGCGGAGACGAGCCTGTACGCCAAAACGCGTTCGTCCCTGAAGCTCGTCCATCGACACCTCGGCCAGGCGTCCGGCGTCCCCGAACATCACGTCGTAGGGCTCTTCGCGTCTGTCCCGGGGTCCGAGGCGTCGATGACGCCCGAGCTGGCTCGAACTCACCTGAGTCTGTTCAATATTCCGTTTCAGATGGCGCTGTCGTTCGACCCGACTTTACGGCGCCTGGGCGCGTATGTGCGCCCGCCCCGAAGCCGATTTCAGAATACCCCGTTCTGGACGGTCGGCGCTGCGAGACCGGACGAGCCTGCAGAACAACGCGAAGAGGGCGGTGCCGACGAGCCGGCCGACAGCCTGGGTACGGCGATAAGCGACGTGGTTGACGAATCGCGCTGAATGTAGTGTGAATACCCTCCGCACGACTTGTCTGGCCGCGCGCAGAGGCGACGGGGAACTTGCACTCATACGGAGCAGAGGCATGACACGGTTTGCAGACCGAAACGAGGAATCGAGAATCGCAGATATTCGGGCTCGGGAGATCCTCGATAGTCGAGGGAACCCTACAGTCGAGTGCGACGTACTGCTGGAGAGCGGTGTCATCGGTCGTGCGGCGGTGCCCAGCGGCGCGTCAACCGGTGAGCACGAAGCGGTCGAACTGCGTGACGGTGGCGACCGATACGATGGGAAAGGCGTTCGGGATGCCATCGCCAATATCCACGATGAGATCCTGCCCGAACTCGAGGGCGAGTCGGCGTTCGAACAGGTTCGCATCGACATGCTCATGAAGGGCATCGACGGGACGCGCAATAAGTCCGAGCTCGGCGCGAACGCGATGCTCGCGGTGAGCCTCGCGACGGCTCACGCTGCCGCGAATTACCTCGAGATGCCGCTGTATCGTTATATCGGTGGTGTGATGTCCTACGTCATGCCGGTGCCGATGATGAATATCATCAACGGTGGGGAACACGCGGACAACAACGTGGACCTCCAGGAGTTTATGATCGTCCCGGTGGGCGCCTCATCGCTGGCGGAAGGCGTTCGAATGGGCGCGGAGATCTTCCACGAGCTCAAGCGTGTTCTCCAGGCGGAGGGCCTGAGCACGGCGGTCGGAGACGAGGGCGGATTCGCCCCGGACCTCGACAATAATCGGCAGGCGCTCGACTTCATCATGAAGGCCATTCGCGAGGCCGGCTACGTGCCCGGTGACGATATTCAACTGGCCCTCGACTGCGCAGCCAGTGAGTTCTACGACCCGGACGCGAGAAAATATGTGCTCGAAGGCGAGGGGGAAGAATTCACGTTCGAGGAGCTCGTGTCTTTCTACGAAGGACTGGTCGAGTTCTACCCCATCGTCAGCATCGAAGACGGACTCGATGAGGACGACTGGGACGGATGGAAGCACATGACGAAGCGCATGGGCGATACGGTCCAACTCGTCGGCGATGACCTGTTCGTGACGAGTACCGAGCGCCTCCAGCAGGGAATCCTGCGCAATATCGGTAACTCGATTCTCATCAAGGTCAACCAGATTGGAACTCTGACCGAGACGCTCGAGGCCATCGAGATGGCTCATCGCGCCGGTTATACGACGGTCATCAGCCACCGCTCCGGAGAGACCGAAGACACGACGATCGCGAGCCTCGCCGTCGCAGTGGCGAGCGGTCAGATCAAGACCGGGAGCCTGTCGCGCTCGGACAGGGTAGCCAAATACAACGAGCTGATGCGCATCGAAGAACATCTCGGCGCAGCTGGCGTCTATCCCGGCCACGACGCGTTCGGCATCATGATCGATTGAGTCGAGCTCACTTGAATGAACACGCGCTTGTGGCGTCCGACACAGGACCCACGAAGCTCGTCAGGCCCCTCGTCAAATTGACATACGAGGGGCCTACGCGTTAGTGACTTCGGCTGGCAGCCCGTGTGGCTCCCCGCCTCGGGGAATAGCAGCGCCCGACAGGGCATTTTGTCGCGGTGGTGCCAGTGCTTGAAGTTTTGTAGACGTTCGGAGAACCCAGAGATGACAGCGCAATACAGAGAAAAAATTAAGACCCTCCACGAGCGATTGGATGAGCTCCGGAGGTATCTTTGACCTATCTCAGAAACAGGCCCGCCTCGAAGAGCTCGACGTCCTGAGCCAAGATCCCAGCTTTTGGGATGACTCCGACCGCGCGCAGGAAGTCATGAAAGAGCGCGGTAATATCGAAAACCTGATGCAGACGTTCGAGGACCTCGAAGAGACGCTCGAAGAAGCCGGTGTGTATCTGGAGTTGGCCGACGAGGCCGATGACGATTCGATGGTCGGCGAGGCGGTCGAGCAGCTGGACCAGGCCGAAGAAGAGGTCGAAGAACTCGAGCTACGCCGGATGCTGGGCGGGGAGCACGACGATCACAATGCGATTTTGTCGATAAACTCCGGTGCCGGAGGCACGGAGAGCCAGGACTGGGCGCAGATGCTCCAGCGCATGTATATAAGATATGTCGAGAGCAAGGGCTGGGACGTCGAGATGGTCGACATTCAACCGGGCGAAGAAGCCGGTATCAAAGGAGCGACCTACCTGGTCAAAGGCGAGTACTCCTACGGCTATTTGAAGGCCGAGAATGGCGTGCATCGCCTCGTGAGAATCAGCCCCTTCGACAGCAATAGTCGACGTCATACCAGTTTTGCCGCCGTATCGGTGACGCCCGAGATCGATGATGACATCGATATCGAGATCAACGACGCCGACCTCTCGATCGATACATATCGGGCGTCGGGTGCCGGTGGTCAGCACGTCAACAAGACCGACTCGGCGGTACGAATCACCCACCAGCCGACCGGGATTGTGGTGCAGTGCCAGAACGAGCGATCGCAGCACAAGAACAAGGCGACGGCGATGAAGATTCTGCGGGCCAAGTTGTACGAGCGCGAGATGAGGGAGCGCGAGGAAGCTGCGCAGGCGGACTTCGAACAGCAAAAAGAGGTCGCGTTCGGCAGTCAGATTCGCTCGTACGTGCTGCATCCATACAAGCAGATCAAAGACCTTCGTACCGATGTCACCATCGGCAATACCGATGCCGTTCTGGACGGCGACCTCGATGAGTTCATCGAGGCCTATCTCCTCAAAGCAGGAAACGATGAGGGCGAGGAAGAGGCGAATTAACGCCTCTCTTTGCGTGCCTCGAGCCCGGGACTAGTCTTTCATGTCTTACGTTAGATTCATCGGGTTTCGCTACTTGATGGCCAAGAAGCGAAGCCGCGTGGTGTCGATCATCACGCTCATCTCCATCGCCGGTGTGGCGCTGGGGGTGACTGCGCTCATCGTCGTCTTGAGCGTCATGGGCGGGTTCAAGAAAGACTTGAAGGATAAGATCCTCGGCACCAAAGCGCATATCGTCGTCGAGGCGGCGAAGTCCGACTATATCAAGAAGCCCGAAAAGGTCGTCGAGACCGCACGCAAGTACGGTGAGGTCAGCGGGGCCGCACCGTTCGTCGAGAAGGAAGTCATGGTGTCGAGCCCCACGAACCTCGGCGGCGTGATCCTGCGGGGCATTGATCCGAGCGTGGTCGGTGAGGTGAGCGACCTGCCCAAAAATATGGTCGATGGTGAGCTGGCTTACCTCAATGATCCCACACCGTTGATGGAGCAGATCGACAAAGACCGAAAAAAAGACCGGGAGGAGTTCGAGAAGCGGCACGACCTGGATCTGGACCTCCCGCCGGACAAACCGGGTGAGAGCGACGAGGCCGCCGAGGAGAAGCCCGGCGGTGACGGGGCCGGGGGCATGCCGTCGATGTTCGATGAAGAAACCGACTCAGATGCCGCTGAGGACGATGATGGCGGCATGCGGCCGATGTTCGAGGACGACCAGGAGTCCGGCGACGGCGGCGGGATGCCGTCGATGGTGGACGGTTCCGAGGACGACAATGGCTCGGGCATGGCGCCGATGTTCGATGATGATAGCAGCGAGGACGAGGGCGCATCCGAGCAAGCCCGGGCGTACTTGCCGGGGCTGGTCGTCGGCGCGGAGCTCGCCAAGTCCCTGCAAGTCGAGCTAGGCGATGAGGTCAACGTCGTCTCGCCGGAAGGGGAGATGGGTCCGACAGGCCCGATGCCCCGAAGCCGCCCGTTCAAGGTGGTGGGCGTCTTCAAGAGCGGGATGTACGAATACGACGCGAATCACGCCTACACCACATTCGACGACGCCAGGTCATTCCTGAGCGCGAACGGCGCGACTGGCGTCGAACTCAAGACGGACGACCCGAGCGTCGCGCTCGAGATCTCGCCGCTCATTCAGGAGGATCTGGGTGACGAGTTCGCGGTGCGGGACTGGCAAGAGATGAATCGAAGCCTGTTCTTTGCGCTCGAGCTCGAGAAGATCGCGATGTTCGTGGTGCTGACGTTCATCATCCTGGTGGCGAGCTTTAGCATTATCGCGATGTTGATCATGATCGTGATCGAAAAGGCGCGCGAGATCGCCGTCCTCAAGTCAATGGGGGTGAGCAACTGGGGCGTCATGAAGATCTTCATGTTCCAGGGCTGGGTCATCGGCTCGATCGGAGCCGTGCTCGGCCTGGTGCTCGGGCTGGGGATCTGCGTCTATTTGCAGGTTTACGGCGTTCCGCTCAACTCCGAGGTCTATTACATCACCAAGCTGCCGGTCGAGATCGACGTGGTCGAAGTCACGATGGTCCTGGTCTGTGCGCTGGTCATAAGCCTGCTCGCGACAGTATACCCGTCGCTTCTCGCCGCTCGCCTCAAGCCGGTCGAAGGACTCCGATATGAGTGATAACGAATCGCCCCTCATCGAGACAAAGCAGCTGACAAAGCGCTTTTTGCACCGTGGAAAGACGCTGACGGTGCTCGAGGACATGGATCTGCGCGTATACGGCGGAGATCGAATTGCGATCATGGGGCCCAGCGGAGCGGGTAAGAGTACGCTGCTGCAGGTTCTGGGGACCCTGGACGAGCCGACCTCAGGGAAGGTGTACTTCGACGGCGAGGATCTTTTCGCCAAGAGCGGCAAACAGCAGGCGAAGTTCCGGAATCAGGAGGTTGGATTCGTCTTTCAGTTCCACCACCTCCTGCCGGAGTTCACCGCGCTCGAGAACGTGGCTCTTCCGGGGTTGATCGCGAGGATGCCGCACTCGGAGGCCGAGGCCCGGGCCGAGGAGCTACTCGGACAGGTCGGACTCGCCGAGCGACTGCAGCATCAGCCCGGCGAATTATCCGGGGGTGAGCAGCAGCGAGTGGCGATCGCCCGGGCTCTGTTCATGAAACCGCGTTTATTGCTCGCCGACGAGCCGACCGGAAACCTTGACCTCAAGACGGGGGCTGGGATACACGCTGTTCTCCGCGAGCTGAACCAGGAGATCGGCGTGACGGTGATTGTTGTGACGCACGACCCGAGGTTGGCCAATGAGATGCCAATAAAGCTCGTGGTGGACGATGGGCGGCTGATTCCGTTCGAGCCCGGCGATGATCTCGTCGGCGACCGAATCCCCGCCGAGCTTCTAGACGAGGTGTCGACCAATCCGAAACAGTTGCGGGCCGATGCTCAGAGCGAAGAAGTCGCACAGCGAATTCTGAACAGTTGAGCTGAACACCCGGTACGCAGACTGGATGATATTGCGCGTACTGACCGCATTTTTCGAGATGGATGGCTGGATTGAGCGTGCCCGAGGATGATTTCACAGAAGCGATTGCTGCCCGAGGCTGGGCTGGCACCCTGATGGTGCTGGTGCTGTTCGTGTTGCTGGTGCCGACGACCGCGTTTTCGCAGGTCATCGGCCCTGGTACCGATCCACAGCCCGAGACCCGCGACCCGAGCCAACCCGGCGAGGATGAGGCGCTCCCCAGAGAGGTGGAACCTCGTGAGGACCAGACGGTCCCGGAGGGACAGCCTGCCGGGGAGGGGGACGTCGTCGACGTCGTGCAGGTCGTCGGTAACCGGCGGGTCGAAGAAGCGTCGGTGCTCGAGCAAATCGACACGAAGTCGGGTCAGCCGATCCGACCTGAGCAAATCTCGAAAGACATTCACGACGTCTACGATCTCGGGTATTTCCGGGACGTGCGCGTCGATGCAACCCGAACGAAGGACGGCAGAGTCGTCGTATCCTTCGTCGTCGTCGAGAAGCCGGCCATCGCGCGTATCGAGTATCGAGGTAACGAGGAGATCGGCGACGACAAGATCAAGGAGGTCGTCAACCTCAAGCGCTTCTCGATCCTCGATGTCTCCAAGGTGAAGGCAAACGCCGAGAAGATTCGCGAACTCTACACCGAGAAGGGCTACTACCTCGCAGATGTCTCGTACAAGATCGAGCCCTTGGAGGAGCGCGGGGACCTGGCCGTGGTGGCCTTCGATATTCGCGAGTATGCGAAGGTGGAGGTCAAGAAGGTCACGTTTCTGGGCAACGAAAATATCCCGGATGATGAACTCCAGCAGATCATGCGCACCCGCGAGGGCAGCTTTCTGTCCTTTCTGACCGACTTCGGAAGCTTCCGCGAGGATCAGTTTTCCGAGGACCTTCAGCGAATCACCGCGTATTATTACGACAAGGGTTTCGTTCAGGTTTCGGTGGGCGTGCCGTCTGTGAGGCTGTCTCGCGACAAGAAGTATCTGTACATCACGATCAGCATCGACGAGGGCGATCAGTTCTCGGTTGGTTCTGTGGACGTACAGGGCGATTTCATCGCGGAGAAAGAAGAACTGATGGATATGGTCTCGCTGTCGAAGGGAGACGTGTTCAGCTACGGGACGATGCGACGCGACTTGCAGAAGCTGCAGTCCTTCTACCGCGACTCGGGGTACGCTTACGTCAACGTCAATCCGCTAAATCGCATCAACAAGCCGGACCAGTCCGTCGATGTGGCCTATGATATCCAGAAGGGCAAGAAAGTTTACTTCGGGCGCATCGAGATCGCCGGAAATACGAAGACGCGCGATAAAGTCATCCGCCGTGAGCTGCGAATCGAGGAGGGTGATCTCTTCTCGGATACGAAGCTCCAGTCGTCGAAGCGCCGTATTCGGAGGCTCGGCTACTTCGAGAACGTCGAGATCACCACGCAGCGGGGCGCTCGAGACGATTTGATCAACGCACGCGTCAAGGTCACGGAGACGCGTACCGACACGTTCCAGATCGGTGCCGGTTTCTCGAGTACCGAATCATTCATCGCGAATGCACAGGTCTCGCTGAACAACCTCGCAGGTCGCGGCCAGTCGCTGTCGCTACAGGCGCAGCTCTCGGCGATTCGGTCGTTGTTCAACCTCCAGTTCTCGGAGCCGTGGCTCTTCGACTCTCCCTGGCAGTTTTCGTTCAACCTGTACAACTTCGACTACGCGCTGCCCGACTTCTCGCGGCGTTCCACCGGTGGTGACCTCACCTTCGGCTATCCGCTCTCGCGGGCGCTCGACCTGGATATACCGGGCGAATTGCTCGTCTCGGCGACCTACAAGCTCGAGGACGTCGGCATTACGACCGGCGGCCGCTCCAATCGTGACCAGGAGACATCGGGGGCGTTCTTCCGGGGCGGCCTGACGAGCAGCGTGCGACTCGGAACGTTCTACGATAACCGCGACAATCGCCTGTTTCCGTCGGATGGACAGTATCACTCCGTCAAGGTGGAGCTCGCCGATGACACGTTTACGTTGAGCCAGACGGAGTTTCTCAAGACGGACCTGGAGACGCGCTGGTACTTCCCGATCTTCTGGGAGTTCGTGCTGCGATTGCAGGGGCAACTCGGCTACGTAACGAATATCGACCCGAATAAATCTGTTCCGCTCTTCGAGCGCTACTTCGTAGGTGGACCTACGACTGTACGCGGCTTCGATCGCTTCGGGCTCGGCCCGTCTCGGTCGGTCGCCTTGCGCACGACGGACCCGACGAGCTCGCTCGACGATTTCGAGATCGGGGGCAACAAACAGCTCATATTTACTGCTGAAATCGAATTTCCAATCTTTACCGCAGCCGGCATCAAAGGCGTGGTCTTTGCTGACGCAGGTAACGCGTTCGACGACGACCAGCCGCTGACACTCGATCTCGACCTGTTCAAGAGCCCGGAGAAAAATTACAGTGACGCGCTGCGCACGACCGTCGGGTTTGGATTCCGATGGAGGAGCCCGATTGCACCGCTTCGATTTGAATGGGGCATCCCCCTTCAACGTCTACCCGGTGAGAAAGGGCTGGTATTTGATTTCAGCATCGGAAACGCATTCTGATTTTCTCCGACTCGAGGAGATACAAGATGGTCTCACAGAAGACTCGCAGTAATCGTATTGGTGACTGGTTCCTTCGGCTCGCGCTCGCGATGGGAGTTGTCCTGTCGGCGATGGCGGTCAGTGCGCCGGCAGAGGCGCAGGACGCCAAGATCGGCTATGTCGACCTCCAGCGCGCCCTCAATGAGGTCGACGAGGGCAAGAAGGCCAAAAAGCGCCTGGAAAAGGAGTTCGAGCAGAAACAATCCAAGCTCGATAAGAAGCAAAAGCAGGTCAAAGAGCTCAAGGAACAGCTGGACTCCAGCATGATGCTCTCGGAAGAGGCGAAGCAGAAGAAGGCCGTCGAGCTGCAGAAGCAGCTCGCGGAACTCCAGCAGCTCTACATGAAGATGCAGCGCGACCTCGCCAAGAAAGAGGCGGAGGCGACGCAGAAGATCTTCAAGAAGATGGGCGCGATCGTCGAGGATATAGCGCAGGAAAAAGACTACGATCTGATCCTGGAGAAGACCGAGTCGTCGGTCCTCTATGCCAACGACGGCATGGATTTGACCGATGAACTCATCAAGCGCTACGACAAATAGGCCAGTATCGTCCAAGCGACGACACAGCGGTTGCGGCGCCGGACCCGAGCTATACACGGTATGTGTGTAGAGGGGGCGGCAGCGGCGACCACTGACGCAGATGATTCGCGCGTCCGACTTTCACCGAGTCGGACGCGCATTGACGTGTACCCCACCGGGGCGTTTGATGCCCGTCGACTCGACCGAATATACGTTCCAGGGACGTTGGCTCTTCCTAGCCGCGCTCTCGCTGATGCTGATGACGTCGTCTTGCGATTGTGACGACAAGATTCGAAAGATGATCAGCGATCCGGGCGAGCGCGGTGAGTCGCCGACCAAGCAGATCGATACGGGTAATCTGGGAGAGCCAGGGCCGGCCGAACAGGAACCGAACGATTTTGCCGAACAGGCGACCTTGCTCGAGCTCGGCGGGGACCTTCGCCCGGTCGTGGGCGAGATACGCAATGAGACCGATCGGGATTGGTTTGCGCTGACGTCACGCAATGACGAGGAATGGCAGGTCGAAGTGACGGTCACGCCGCGCTCGGACAGGCTGGATCCGGTCATCCGAGTCGCCGTGGACGGCGCCGAGGATGCCGCCCTGACGTACGATGTCGCAGGCCCGGGCGAACCCGAAGTCATCCCGATACTCGCCGTTACCCCGGAGCCAACGCGAATTTATATCCGTGGCAACGAGGGGTCGAAGGGCGAATACGAGCTGACGTTCAAGAAGAGGCTCTCGGGCGGTGCGATCGAGGCCGAGCCGAATGACGAGGTCGGAGCCGCGGAGTTGTTCAAAGCGCCCGGCGAAATTCAGGGCTTTCACGACCGACCCAATGACCGGGACGTGTACTACGTGCCGCGAAAAAACCTGACCGGGGATGTTTTCGACTTCGAGGTTTCGTCGACCGGTTACCCACAGGATATTGCGATCTACAGTGAGCGCGAGTTGGAGTCACCGCTGGTGCGGATGCAGGTCCCGCCCGAGGAGACCGCACGTATCCCGAATTTGAAGCTCCCCGAAGGTGCGTTGGGCATCTGGATCGTCTCGAGCGCTGGCGAGTCATACTCGCGCGAGCGGAGCTACAGGCTGCGACTGCTGCCGCACTCGCCGGAAGCCGTCGAGCTCGAGGCCGAGCCGAACGACACGGATGAGACCGCGCAGAAGATCGCGCTGGGCGACGAACTCGCCGGCTACCTGCATACAGCGGAGGACGTCGATCGGCTGAGAATCTATGTCGATGGCGTTCCCAGAGAAGGTGACTCGGATGCCGATGCCGGCGACGAGCCGGCGCAAAAGCCGGACGCTGGAGAGGAGAAAGAGAAGCTCGACGGGACCAAGGATGCCGGGGGAGACAAAGCCGAGGATACAGGGGACGCCCCAGAAAAGCCGGTCGACCCCCTGGCTGAGCTACCCGAGAAAGAACAGCCCGAACACCTCGTCCGCGTCGACCTGACTCCCGAGAAGGACACCTTGCGACTCGCGCTCGCCCACTACGTGGACGATGGCGACGATGGCGAGCCGGTCCTGCTCGAAGCTCGGGAGGCCGGGGAGCCCGTCGTGCTCTGCAACGTCCGCCAGGATGCCGGCTATGTCGATGTCGCCGTGCGTCCGGTCAGCTCTGAGGAAACCACCATCACGGCCGGCTTCGACTACTCGCTTCGTAGTTCGGACGTATCGAGGCAAGAGGGCCTCGAGATCGAACCAAACGACACCCGTCAGGAAGCCGACCGACTCACCCCCGAAAGGGCTCGAACGGGCTTTTTGACCACCGAGCAGGATGTCGATGTCTACGCGTTTGGGGTACAGAAACCTGCGCCACAGGGGAAGAAAGCCGATGCAGATGCCGGCGACGCGGGCGAGGAGACCAGCAATGCGGCGGAAACGGTCATGCGTCGGGTCGAGCTTCGGCTCGAGGGCAACGCGCTGAATCTGTCTTTCGACATACTCGACGATGAAGGCGGGGTGGTCGCCGAGGTCAATCGTGCGGGTGTCGGGGGCGACGAGGAAATTGCCCTCGACCTGCCGCCCGGTCTCTATTACGTTCGCGTCGATTCCGAACGCGGCTTCAACTGTGAGCCGTATCGCCTCAGCGTCTCGGTCGACGAGACGTCCGGAGCCTCAGAACAGCCATAAAGTACAATGAAGCAGTCCATGCTCGTAGGGATCGCCGGGGGTACCGGCTCGGGAAAGACGACCGTGACCCGCCGGATTCTCGACGCCTTCGACCGAGATATCGTCTGCCTGGATATGGACTCTTACTATCGGGATCTGGCCCATATGAATATCGAGGAGCGCCGGAAGGTGAACTTCGATCACCCCGATGCATTCGATACACAGCTCTTCGTCGAACACCTCGATGCGCTGCGATCCGGTAGCTCCATCGAGAAGCCCGTCTACAGCTTCGAGCGTCACACTCGAGAAGAAGAGACCATCTCGGTCGACTCGGCGCCGATCATCCTCATCGAGGGGATTCTGGTGCTCGCAGAGCAGCCGATTCGCGCGCTGATGGATGCGAAGATCTTCGTCGATGCCGATGACGACATCCGTTTTATCCGACGCCTACAGCGCGATGTGTCCACGCGAGGGCGTACGCTGGATTCGGTGGTCGAGCAGTATCTGTCCACGGTTCGCCCGATGCACCACGCGTTCGTGGAGCCGAGTAAGCGCTATGCGGACGTCGTCATCCCGCGCGGCGGGAAGAACGACATCGCCATTCGCATGGTGATAAGTGATCTGCGTGCTCGCCTGCGGTCGATCGACCGTTGAAGCGACATCATTGCTGCTTCGGGGCCCATGGGAGGCGGGTTAGATCCCGCCTGAAGAAAACAGGTATGCGGCGCCAGCGGCGGCTGCCAGCAGGATAAGGAGCGTGAAGATCCAGACGGTGCTGGAGCCTCCGGAGTTCGTGGCACCTATGGCGTCTTCGCTGTCGCCGGACTGCTCGCCCCATTCCCACACATCGTCGGAAGCATCATGGTCGATGACGTCCCGGGGGCCGGTCGAGTAGGCTGCGTCGTTCGCGTCGCGTTGTCCGGACGTCGGTGTGTCGAAGGTCGAGTCCTCGACCGGAGCGTCCGGATGGGCGTCCTGCGACTGTTTTGGCGTCTGGTCTGCGGCCGGCGCAGACGCCTTGGCGCCCCCTTTTTTATCGGATTTTTTGGGTTCTGTGAGGAGGATGACGTCCTCTTCAGGTCCGGGTTCGACCACGGTGATGATCGAGGAGGTCGTGGTGGACCCCTGGTCGAAGCCTCCGGGCGCGGGATTCAGCCCGGAGCGATCGGTGAGGCTCGATGTGTCGGTCAGCCCGGAGCCATCCGTCAGTGCCGACGAGTCGGTCAGGCTGGATGTCGCGCTGGCGCCCTCGCGGACACGGTCTCTCTGGTCCGACTGCACAGAGTCGAACGGGATCGATTCATCGGGCTTGTCCGACTCACCGTCGTCGATCGCGACGAAACCATCTGTGGACTGGCGGCTGTCCGACTTATCCTCGCCTTCTGCGGCATCATAAGAGTCGGTGCGGTCATAGGCGATACTCGCCTCGGAGTCCTGCCCGTCCGGGTCGAGGTCGATCGAACCGATACCAGGATCGAGCTCGACGGTCGGCGGCTCATCGACGAGCGCCTCCATCAACTCGGAGAGGTCGCGGTCGAGCTCGGCGAAGAAATCCATCGCCGATTCGTAGCGGTCCTCCTTGTCCTTCTCGAGTGCGCGCCGGACGATGCCCTCGAAACGCGTGTTCTCGAGGGTCTTATCGGGGAAGGGGGGGATCTTCTCGAAGAGGTGATTGCGCATCACCTTGACCGGATTTTGGTCCTTGAAGGGAGGGCGTCCCATCGCCAATTCCCAGATGATGATGCCCAGCGCGTACAGGTCGGTCTGTGCGTCGACCGACTCGCCGGCTGCCTGTTCGGGGGACATGTAGGTTGGCGTGCCGACAGTGCTGCCGCTCATAGTCAGCTTGCGCAGGTGCTCCTCGGACTTTCCCTGCAGCTCGGGCATCGCCAGTTTTGCGATGCCGAAATCGAGTACTTTGACGAAGTCGGTCTCCGCGCCGAGTTGGGTCAGGAAGATATTTTCCGGCTTGAGGTCTCGATGGACGATGCCGTGGGAGTGGGCTTCGTCGAGGCTCTTGAGTACCTGCTTGGCGATGTGGACAATGCGCTCGACGGGCACTTTCGGGTCGCTCATGAGCAGATCTGCGAGATCCTGGCCCTCGAGCAACTCCATGACGATGAAGAGCAGGTTTTCGTGCTTTCCGTAGTCGTGGACGGTAATGGTATTGGGGTGGCGCAGTCGGCTCGCGAGGCGAGCTTCGCGCTTGAAGCGCTCCACCACGTCGGGGATAGCCATGAACTTGGGCGGCAGGACCTTGATCGCGACGTCGCGGTCCATATTGAGCTGGCGGGCCTTCCACACCATGCCGAAGCCCCCGCGACCGATTTCCTCGGTCATCTCGTATCTCTCGGCGAGCACCATCCCCGGGCTGACTATGCTGTCGCTATCGCTCATGACGGAGCCAGGAGGGGCTCGACTTCCGAATCGACGGAAGAGTGGAACTGAGTACTGCGTGACGCCCAACAACGTCCACATTCAGAATAATACCAAGACTGAGTTCGTACTCAATCATCCTTTTCGAAAAGTGCGTACAACGGCATGATGAAGGCGTTTCGAGCAGGGGCCAGCGATGAGTAGCGAGGAGATACAATTCGAAGGGGCACGCGAGGCGGCCGATGTCGCGTGGAGGGAGTTGTGTCCGATGGCGGACAGCTTTCCCGGCGAGCAGGTGCGCCGGCACCTGCATGGTGTCGTAGATGAGGGCACTCTGGATCGGTTTCTCGAGGCCGTCGGTACGTTCGGCGAGGGGCATCGGTCTCGGGGCAGCGCCGCGATCACCGCGGCGCTGAGCGATGAGCTTCGCCGCGACCAGGGAATCTATCTGACACCGGTGCAGCTCGCCGACGCTCTGGCTGCGCCGGCCTCCGGGCTGGCGCGCGGCGAAGTCTGCCTCGATCTCTCGTGCGGAGACGGTGCGCTCTTGATCGCCGCGGCGCGTCGAAACGAGGGCGTCCGAGTTGTGGGCGTGGAGAAGCAACCGGCGCTGGCGATCGCAGCGGCCGCCCACCTCGTCGCATTGCGCCGGGAGCAGGGAATCGAGTGCCGGGACCGCATCGTGGTCGGGGATGGACTCGCTAAGCGCGTCGAATTGGAGGCGCTGGAGGGGGCGGCCGGGCTCGTGATGGGGAATCCACCGTACGTGCGGGAGAAGGGTAATCGCGAGCACTTTCGTCGACTGCGAGCGCGCCACGAGCACCTCGAAGCGTTCTGGGGCGGACGGATGGACCTACAGTATCTGTTCTTGCACCGCTCGCTCGACTACTTGAAGCCCGGCGGATGGATGGCGTTTCTGACGAGCTCCTACTGGCTAGCGGCTACCAATGCGCGAGCCCTTCGGCAAGACCTCGCCGACCGGGCGGCTCCGAGGGTGTTGCTGGACATTCGTGGGGCCGGGGTCTTCGAGGATGCTCCGGGACATCATACGCTGCTGACCTATTTGAAGGGCGAGGAATTTACGGGAGACGTCCTCACGCGGGCGATCGATTCGGTTGACGAGTTTGAGGTCACCGATATCGAGCGTGCAGTCTCCAGTGACGGCTCGATTGATGGCTGGAGTAGGGTCGCGGCGCGTAGCTTCACCGATGCCAACTGGGCGCCGTTCGTCGACGCGGAGACGAGATCGTGGGGCGCGAGTTGGGCCGAGAGCGGCACGGCGCTCGCGGACATACTCGAGGATCGTCAGGGCTTCGTCAGCGGTGCCGACAGGGTCAACGCGTGGAACGAGAAGAAGCTCGAAGAGCCAGTGGAGCGTGATACGCCGATCTTTTTGTTCGAACGCGACACTCCGAGCGGATTCGGCCGCCGGCAGGGCACGGTGTTGCGGCCGGTGATTCGTGGCAGCAGCATCCGAGCAAACGAGGTCTTAGTCGCCCCACCTGCCGAGACGTTTGGGCTCTATCTCGACGAGGAAGTGAGCGGCCCGGCCGAGGCCGCAGTCGAGGCCCACCTCCAGCGCTTTCGAGGTATTCTTGGAGCGAGGAGAGAGGCGAGAAGCGGCGCGATGCCGTGGTATCGATTGCACTGGCCGCGCGCCCGGGATGAGCAGACGCGACCGAAATTGGTTGTCCCGCGCAGGTCGAGGCAGCCGCGATTCGCGCTCGATATCTCGGGCAGCTGCGTATCGAGCGACTGTACGTATCTTCTGGCGCCGGAGGATGCGGCGGACCCACTGCGGTATCTGGCTGTGGCGATGGTCCTGCTCAACCGGGCCGAGACCGCGCGTTATCTGCGAGAGTTCGGCAAGACAAAGGGGGAGATGCTCGAATTCTACTCGGAGCCGCTTCGACGACTGCCCCTGCCGGTTCGGCGCGTCGAGGGCAGCTTGAAGCTCAACCGTGACGTGCTCGGAAGAACGCGTGCCGCCGTGATCGATGCCGAGATTCGTGAGGTCCTCGCCCGGCTCGCGGATTAGTCGCCGCGGCAGACGTCGACGTTTCCAGGGCCATCTTCACGCTCTAGAGACTTGCATTCATAGCGGGCGGGGCAGTCGCGGTCGACATCACACTCCAGCAGGCAGATGCCGCCGTTGTCCTCGACGCAGCGCGCGAACGACGGGCAATCCCGGTCGAAATCGCAGCGCGTGGTACACATGCCATCCGGGTAGTCGCCGCCGGTCAAGCAGAAGGAGCCTCGAGCGCAGTCGACGTCATCGCGGCACGAGTTTCCCACACGCTCGCCCAGCGATCCGTCGGTGCAGCCGAGCAGTGGCAGGAGCGAAAAGCACAGCAGCGCGATCAATAGAGTTCTCAACATCGTCTTCTCCGGTCTCGTTACAACTCTCGGTGGTTCGGCTCGGTCGGGTCCCAGGGTGTATGTTGTACAATTTAAACACGCGGTGCAATAGCAGGATAGGAGGGCTGGCGAGCTTGCAACGGCACTTTCAAAGCGATAACGTCCCGCCGCTAAGCCTCGACTCCTGAGAAGAAAGCCTCCGCGTCGTCTGGGGTTCTTCCCAGTAGTCAGCCTCGATCGACTACTTACCTCATCACGCGACAGGCATGAAACTTCGCCGCATCCAACTCGTTGGCTTCAAGTCCTTCAAGGACAAGGTCACGATCGAGCTTGGAGACGGTATGAACGGTATCGTGGGGCCGAACGGTTGTGGCAAGAGCAACGTCGTGGACGCCGTGAAGTGGGCGATGGGTGATATGTCCCCGAAGAGTCTGCGCGGTGCGGCGCTGGCCGACGTCATCTTTGCCGGCACGGAAGTCTGCCGAGCGGCTGGTATGGCGGAGGTGACGCTCACGTTCGAGAACGAGGCGGCGGACCTGGAGGACGAGGACGCTCCGGCCTGGAGCGACTCGATTCCGCGCGAGTACCGCGACATGGCGGAAATCTCGATCACGCGGAGGCTGCACAAATCGGGCGACAGCGAGTACCTGATCAATAACGTGCAGTGCCGCCTGATGGATATTCGCAATTTGTTGGCGGGTACGGGCCTGGGCAAGCAGGGCTACTCGATCATCGAACAGGGAGAGATCTCGTTCGTGGTCTCCGCGAAGCCCTCGGAGCGGCGACTGATCATCGAGGAGGCCAGCGGGATTACCCGCTACAAGAGTCAGCGTGACCGCGCCGAGCGCAAGCTGGAGCGCACTGAGCAAAATCTGCAGCGGGTTCAGGACGTTCTTAAAGAGGTCAATAAGCAGCTTCGAAGCCTGGAGCGGCAGGCGCGACGCGCTGAGAAGCACAGACAGTTGAGCGAGGAGCTACGCTCGCTGGAGATCGCGTCGGTCGTCGAGCAGCGCAATGTGCTCACGGACAAGGCCAAGAAGCTGCGTGAGCGGCTCCAGGACGGTCGAACGACCGCCACGAAGTCCAGGGGCAGGCTCGAGCAGCTCCAGGAGGAGCTGTCCTCGGCGAAAGTCGAGTCGTTTCAGGCAGAGAAAGCCCACACCGAGCTCACCGAGCGCTTCTACAAGCTCGATACGCGTCTGAACCTCGCCCGTTCCAACAAGCAGCACGTCTCGGAGTCGGCGGAAGACGCTCGGAGTCGATTTGAGGAAGCCCAGGAGGAGCTGCGGGAACAAAAGCAGCGTCGCGAGCAGCTCGCCGAAGAGCTCGAGCGGGTTCAGGCTGAGCTAGCTGACCTCGATATTTCGCCGGAGGAGCGAGAGGAGTCGATCAAGGAGACCGAACGCGAGGTCGCGGCCATCAAAGGCGAGCTGCGCGAGTCTCAGAATGAGCGCGACGACCGGCGAGAGCGCTTGAGCCGAGCACGCTCGCGTCGTGAGCAATTCGAGCAGCGCCTGGAGTGGTCGAAGACGCAGCGTGAGAACCTGGAGCAGCGGATCTCCGAGATCCAGGAGCAGATCGAGTCCGCGGGGGAGGAAGTCGAGGATCTGCGACGAGGTGTGAATCGCATCGTGATGGACCTCGAGCGAGTCGAGGCGCGCGTCGAGCAGGCCCGAGAGGACGAATCGGCCGCAAAATCGCGGCTGGAAGACGCAAAGCAGCAGGTCGCTGAGGCGCGGTCGCATGCCGAGGATATTCGCTCGGAGCGCATCGAGGTCGACGCTCGCATCCAGAGCCTCGAGGAAATGCGCGAGCGCGGCGAGGGCTACGAACAAGGTGTGCAGAGTACCCTGGACTGGGCTCGGCGCGAGGGGCGCGACGACGTGCTCGGGCCGGTCGGCGACTACTTACAGGTGTCGGAGGGCTTCGAAGCTGCCGTGGCGGCATTTCTGGGCGATCGGCTCGGCGATATCCTCGTCGACAACCGCCAGGCCGCACTGGATGCTCTGAGCTTCCTGAGCGACACCGAGCAAGGGCGTGTGGGTTGTCTGGTGATACCAGCCCAGGCCGATCCGACGGGTCATCTGGACGGGTTGCTGGACGGGCTAAGCCTGGTCGATTCGCTCGAGGAAGCCCCGGATACCGAAGTGAAGACCGGGGATGACTCCCGTGCGTGGGCGACGAAATCGGGCGATATCCAGTTCTCGAGTGGTCGTATCGTCGGCGGACACGTCGGCGAGCAGGCCGAGACGGTGCTGCGTCAGGCGCGCGAGCTCAAGGCGCTGCAGGAGCGGCGCGAGGATCTCGTCGTCCGAGAGGAAGACGCGGCCGAGGAACTCGAAGTCGCCGAAGAAGACCTCGTGCTCGCAGAGGAGGCGTTCGAATCGGCCAGGGGTGAGCGCGAGGATGCGAAGCACGCCCACCGAAAGCTCGAGCAGGACCATCAGGCCGAGCGCCGCGAGTTAGAGCGCGCCGAACGTCGCCTCGGGCGATCCAAGGGCGAGATCGAGCCCATCGAGGAGTCGCTGGAGAAGCTCGACGAACAGCAGGCCGACTTTCGAGACAAAAAGCAGGCGGCCGAGCAGGCCATTCCGCAGCTCGAGCGCGAGCTCGGGGACTTTCAGGGGCAGGTCGAGTCGCTGGAGACGCGGCTCGAGCGTCGACAGGCCGAGTTGACCGCCGAGAAAGTCGAGCTCGCAGAGCGCCGCGAGCGCAGGCGGAGCCTCGAGCAGAATCGAGAGCGGCTGGAGCGAGCGCTCGACGGTGCCGGTCGCCAGATCGAGAAGCTACGCGGTGAGATCGAGGAGCAACGCGCGCGAATCGAGGAGTTCGCGTCCAAGACTGAGTCGACCTCCAGCGAGTTGACCGAGCTGGAGCAAGCGTATGCCGAAGCCAAAGAGAAGGCCGAGGCCGCGCGTGAGCGTCTGGACGCCGCGAATCAGCGGGTGACGGAGCTGGAGGTCGAGATCGCCGAGAAGCGCAAGGACGTCGAGGCACGACAGCAGTCCCTGCAGGAGCGTGAGATGGCGCTGCGCGAGGTGGGCATCGAGATCGAGCATGTCGACCGGAACCTGCGCGAGCGCTTCGACCTCTCGCTCTACGAAGCGAGGCAGGCGTCCGAGGGCGTCCAGCTCGAAGAAAGTGCGCTGGAGGATAAGATTCGAGGGCTTCGCTCGAAGCTCGACTCGCTGGGAGCGGTCAACCCGATGGCCGTGGAGGAGTACGAGGAGGCGAAGGAGCGAAAGACCTTCCTCGAAGACCAGGAGCTGGACCTCCAGGCCGCGATCGATGATTTGCGGCAGGCCATTCAGAAGATGGATCGGGAGAGTCGCCGGCGTTTCAAGGAGACATTCGAGGCAGTCAACTCGAAGTTTCAGGAGATTTTCCCTCGCCTATTTCGTGGCGGAAGCGCCAGGTTGAGGCTTACCGAGCCCGACGATCTGCTGAACTCCGGCGTCGATATCGAGGTGAGCCCGCCGGGCAAGAAGCTCCAGAACGTCAGCCTCCTTTCTGGCGGGGAGAAGGCGCTGACTGCGGTGAGCCTGATCTTCGCCATCTTTATCCTGAAACCCAGCCCGTTTTCAGTCCTCGATGAGGTCGATGCACCCCTGGATGAGGCCAACGTCGGACGATTCGCGGAGATGGTCAAAGAGCTGAGTGAGATGAGCCAGATGATCGTCATCACGCACAACCGACGCACGATGGAGAATTGCGAGATGCTCTACGGCGTCACAATGGAAGATGCGGGCATCTCGAAAATCGTGTCTTTGAGGCTCGATGACATCGACGAGAAAATCGCGTCCTGAGTCGATCTGACTGATCTCCGGATGGGAACGATTGAATATCGGGTCGAACCAGGCGATGTGAGCTGGCTTGACCAAAGCTAATATGTGATTGAATTTCGAGGGCCTGGCGCCCGAAAAATTTTTAGACGAGAAGGAACCCGACATATGTCGACCGAAATGTCTGATGATACAGCTGTGAGCCATCTCCTCGAATGTGGATTCGCCGTGCCCGTCCTCGCGCAGGCCGGTGGCATGGATGTGGGTACGATCGCGCTGATCGTGGTCTCCATTCTGGTCCTATTTGTGATCTTCTTCTTCATGTTTCGCACGAAGGAGGAGCCGAAGAAGCCGGAGATCTCCGAGCGGGATACCTCCGAAGCTCCGACAAAGGATGTCCTCGAGGACCGCATCGAGGTCGAAGAGCCTGTTGAAATCACCGATGACATGTCGCTGGCCGAGATCAAGCGCATCAAGAGTGCGCGGGTCAAAAAGAAGAAGTCGAAGGGCAAACGTCGCGAGACGGCGGTCGATGCGACCGAGCGCGCTCGTCGGGAGATCGAGGGAGATGAGGAATCCGAAGGGGTCGCGGCGGAAGAGGAGGTGGCCGAGGCCGAAGAGGCCGTCGACCAGGAAGAGGTCGTCGAGGAGCCTGCTGAAGAAGAGGTCGAGGAAGTAGAAGAGCCTGAAGACGAGATCGAGGAAGCAGAAGAGGTCGAGGAAGTAGAAGAGCCCGAAGAAGAGGTCGAGGAAGCAGAAGAAGTCGAGGAAGCAGAAGAGGTCGAGGAAGTAGAAGAGCCCGAAGGCGAGGTCGCCGCGGCCGACCTGGACGAGGCCGCGGAGGTGGCCGAGGACGCCTCGGCAGGAAAGACCACGTCCAAGTCCGGGGCGTTCAAAATCCCGAGGCCCTCGACGGGCAAGAAGAAGGGGCTCGAGGCCAAGTCGAAACTCCCGAAGCCTGGAGCGAAGAAGGAGAAGGACAAGCTCGAGCCTGCCGAGGGCGAAGAGGCCAAAAAGCTCGAGCCTGCCGAGGGCGAAGAGGCCAAAAAGCTCGAGCCTGCCGAGGGCGAAGAGGCCAA
>JBNJFZ010000004.1:0-45104 GCA_051747295.1 Myxococcota bacterium | reverse complement strand
AAGCTCGAGCCTGCCGAGGGCGAAGAGGCCAAAAAGCTCGAGCCTGCCGAGGGCGAAGAGGCCAAAAAGCTCGAGCCTGCCGAGGGCGAAGAGGCCAAGAAGCTCGAGCCTGCCGAGGGCGAAGAGGCCAAGAAGCTCGAGCCTGCCGAGGGCGAAGAGGCCAAAAAGCTCGAGCCTGCGGAAGCAGAGGAGCCCGAGCCAGTCGAAGCACGTGAGGAAAAGAAGCCAAAATCCCTCGAAGAAGGCCTCGAAAAGACACGCTCGGGCTTTATCGACAAGCTGAGTAGCATCTTTTCCGGTGATGAGCTCGACGAGGACACGCTCGAAGATATCGAAGAGGTGCTCTTCACCGCCGATATCGGCCCGTACGTTGCGCAGGATATCATCGATTCGGTCGAGGAAGACCTGAGCGGCGACGAGAAGGAGGACCCGGGCAAGATCTGGTCTCACATTCGAAGCTACACCGAGGATCTGCTGCGAGCGCATGAAGCACCGCTGGAAGTCGACTCCGCCAAACCGTTCGTGATTCTGGTGGTCGGCGTCAATGGGGTCGGAAAGACCACGACTATCGGCAAGATGGCGAATCAGTTTCGACGCGCAGGAAAGTCGGTGTTGTTGGTCGCAGGCGATACATTCCGCGCGGGTGCCGTCGACCAGCTCAATATCTGGGCCGAGCGTGCCGACTTCCCGATCCACCAGGGTGAGGACCAGGCTGATCCCTCGTCGGTCGTCTACGACGGGATCGAGCGCGGCGTCGAAGAAGACGTCGACGTGGTGCTGTGCGATACGTCAGGTCGACTGCACACGAACCCCAACCTGATGGATGAGCTGGCGAAGATGGGCCGCGTCGCAGGGAAAGCACGCGACGGTGCGCCACACGAGACGATCCTCGTGCTCGACGCAAATACCGGACAGAATGCGATCGCCCAGGCCGAGAAGTTCTCCGAGGTGCTCGACATATCCGGGCTAGCCCTGACGAAGCTCGATGGCACCGCAAAAGGTGGAGTGATTCTAGGCATTTGTCGCCGATTGGAGGCTCCGGTTCGCTATATAGGTATCGGCGAAGACATCGAAGATTTACGAGAATTCAATGCTGAAGAGTTCGTTGAGGCGCTGTTTATGTAGTCTGAGAGGCTGATTTCGGGTCTACTAGGATGGATGGATACCTTGCCGATGCGCGTGGCGCTGTGATATATCCAAAACACCTTCAGCCTTCGACATCAGGCGGGTAACAGCGTAAGAATTCGAGGCGTTGCCTAAATTGTTCGTAGCTCGGATACGGAATGCTCAAGAATAGATTTTGCCGTTTCCTCGCATCGGTTCTCTGCTGTGGCGCGATAGTACTCGCGCTGCAAGAGCCCGCGGCCGCACAAGAAACCCGACAGGAATTCGACGACACGATTCATGTCGTCCAGAGAAAGCCAGTCCTGCAAAAGGGTCGGCTGGATCTCGTGCCTCGCATCGGGTTGACCTTCAACGACACCATCTACAGGACGATGAAGGTCGGTGTGAACGCCAATTACCATATCGCGGAGAACCTCTACGTCGGGGGGCTCTTCGAGTGGTACGACTTCGGTGACGCGCTGGGAGGTCGCACACAGACGTTCAAGTCCATCCAAAACGAGACGAGTGTCGCGGCAGACGCGCCCGTCATCAACTGGCTGGGCGGCCTCGAGCTCGGGTACAAACCGATCGTCGGCAAGTTCGCGCTCTTCAACTCGGGGATTTTGTTCTACGATCTCGGTGTCACCCTCGGTGGTACTTACGTCAACTCGCAGAGCGTTTCGATTCAGAATGCCAGCGGGGGACCCGGAGCGACGATAAGCATGGTTGGGCGCGTATTTCTGAACGACTGGATGGCGATCAACCTCGAAATTCGCGACGTTATTTTCTCGGCCGACCTGCTCGGCGCGAGTGGAACGATCGCCAATGTGGCCAGCGTCTCGGGCGGGGTGAGTCTGTATCTGCCCACGAGCTTCGAGTACAGCGATCAGGCTGCAGAAGACGAAGAATAAGTGAAGGGCGCCGAATCAGGTGTTGTTGTCAGTGAATATGGATAGGCATATGAAGCGGAAGTCATTCTGGCGCATCCTCATCGCTGTACTGGTGGCTGCGAGTACGGTGCTCGTCGCCGGGCCCGTCGCGGCACAAGACAGCGAAGACAAGTCCGAGACGGCACGCGAGACCGGCCCGATCGTTCGCCACAAGTTGTTGTATCGCTCGACGCGCGTCGAACTGACGCCGATGCTCGGCATGACCGTCAACGATGCATTCCTGAGAAATGGTGTGGTCGGCGCACAGGTTGCCTACCACCTGACCAACGAATTCGGGATCGCGTTTACCGGCGGCTATAGCCCGATTCAGCTCAAGACCGACCTCTACAATAACGTCGAGGCCGAGTTGCAAGAGAATAACGCCGGGTTGGAGGACACGTCGTTCTCTTATATCCAGTGGATGGCCGGTCTCGAGGTGCAATACGTCCCGATCTTCGGGAAGTTCTCCCTCGTGAACTCGCTCATCAGCAATTACGACCTGCACCTGATCCTCGGGATCTCGGCCATGGGTCAGAACGCGCAGCCGGCCGTCGAAGGCGAAGATACCGATCCGCAGCTCTCCGGCATCAGCCCGAGTCCGATGTTCGGGCTTGGCTTTCGACTCTTCACCTCGGATGCTCTCGCGATTACGGTCCAGGCTCGCGACTACCTCTACAGTCGCGCTGTCATCAGTCAGGGAACCGCGAATACCGAGTTGCGAAACAACATCTTCGTGTCCGTGGGAGCCAGCTTCTTCTTCCCGGGCGAGGTCAAGATCTCCCGGTAGTCCGCTGATGGCCGGCGTGTCCGGTCGGCGTGACCGGGGTCGTCTCGATGGATTTCGAAGAACGCGCACGTAAAGCACACCGCCGAGGACAACTCGTCCGAGCCGCTGTCTTGCTCGCCGAAGGTCTCAAGCGCCATCCAGAGCGCGTCGACGCGCTCGATTTCCTCACAAATCTATTCGCGAACGAGCTCGAATCCCCCGGACTCGAGCAAGATCTGATGGATGCAATGGCCGCGCAGCAAGACCTGCGCGAACGCCTGGAGTTCATCCTCGAGCGCTACGCCGAGCGCGACAAGCAATCGATGGGTCGTGAGCTTGTGCGCGCAGCAAACGAGCGGTTTGGCGGCTTCCAGTGGCCACCCCCGACGCCCGCCTCAGAGCTCAGCGGGGAGGGCAGGCGAACGGACGACGACGATACTGAAGCCGAAGTCCGTGATCGGGAGTCGGAGTCGACGGCTGCGGCGCCACCTATGGGCGAGGCAGATGCCATCGAGCCGGAGCCCGAGCCGGAGGCGACGCCCCAGGCTAGTCCGAGTGACAAAAGGGAGATCGGGGACCCGGCGCAGCTTTTTGAAGAGAGCCTCAGAGCCGCTCAGGAACGCTTGAGCGCGGACGAGGCCCGGGAGCCGAGGACGGCCCAGGCCCCTTCAGATGCACCGCCCAAAACCGACGTAGCCGAAGCGCCGACGCAAGAGCATCCACGCGCGGAATCGACGAATCGCACCGGGGACTCATCGGAGTCAGGCGGCCCAGATCTGGCTCGGCTGTTGCTCGTCGCGTTGGCCGCTGTCGCCCTTGTGGGCGCGGTATACGGGGGCTGGACGTATCTGAATAGCGGGGAGAACCCCCCCGATGTCGACGTGGAGAAGCGGGACATAGCGGCGCTCGACACCGCTGATCGCGGTGAGGTCCCGGAGGTCCTCGGCGCTAAATCAGGAGCGGCCGTCGACACAGAAGCCGCACGGCAGGCCGAGTTTATCGAGGCGATCTATGCGGTCGATTGGGGAGAGACCCTATCCGGCGAGCTAAGTGGTGATGGGCGCTTCGCGGTGGGCTATGGGGCCGTCTATCACGCCCAACGGGGTGACTTCGAGCAGGCGATTGCCAGTGTCACACGGCTCGAGCAGCGGTTTCCGGGCGAGCTTACGACGATCTGGGCGAGGGGCATGCTCGAGGAATTCCGTGGGCATCACGAGACAGCAGCGCAGACATATCAACTCGGCTCTGACAAGTTTTCATCGTTTGTACCGTTTCATACGGGGCTCGTTCGTATTCGGGCGCGGCAAGGGCGTACGGCTGCGGAGGCGAAGATCTTCGATACTCTGCGGGAGTCTAGCCCGGAGCATCCTTATCTCGTTATCGAGCACGCGGTCTGGCCGAGCGCCGAGTTGCTGTTCGACGGCGAGCGAGCAGATAAGTCTTCGAGACACGTCGGTGTGGAGTCCGAGGAACCGAGCCCGCGGATCGTCCGTGCGGTTGCTAAACTGCAAACCGGTTTGCTGGGCGAGCCCACCGCCGAGCGGCTCGATATGGTCGCGGAAGCAGTGGAGTTAGAGCCGGAGTTCGCACCCGCACAACTCTACCTCGGCGTGCTCCGTGCCGAGGCGCTCGAGGTCGACGAGGCCGAGGCGTCTCTCGAGGCCGCCGCGCAGGTCGAGGGCGCTCCCAATACGTTCCGCTGGTTGCTGATAGTGACCGGACAACAGGTGTTGGCAGCGGCCGGTCGGCCCGACAGAGCCCTCAGGTTTGCGGTCCCGTTCGAACTGAAGGGGGTTGATGCCGACGCGCCGTCCGCCGAGCTCGTGCCGGAGTCGATTATGGGGCCGATACCGGCGGGTGTACGGCTCGAGAGCCCGCTTGCAATACGAGCCATGGGGCTGCGCTCGCTGTTGCTCGCCGAGTTGGGTCTGGTTGGGACCGCAGAAGCGTGCCTGGAGTCGGCGCGGACGCTGGCGTCGAGCACGGACTTCCTCGATTTCGTCGAAGTGCAACTGCACATCGTCGAGGGCAATCGCAACGAGGCGATACGGGCACGGCGGCAGATGAGCGACGGGCCTTATCGAGAACTCGCATTAGCCGCAGTGTCGTATCACGATGGAGATTATGAGGTCGCGATAGATGCCGGAGAGCTGGCGCTGGGGGCCAGTTCGGCACGGAACCTGGCCGCGCGGTACACTGCGCTGAGCCTGGCGGCAGGTGGCAAAGTTCGACAGGCGCTCGCACAGCTCGAGAACTGGTCCTCGGGGCCTGCTCTCCAGGCCGACTTTCGCGCGCTGAAGATGCGGGTGTTGTCGCGCGTCGACCCCGATGCTGCCGATGTGGAAAACGGCTACGAGGGCTTTCTGGAGGCCGAGCCGACGGGTGTGCATCGTCGAATTGACCTCGCGGGCACCGATTTTTGGCGCAAGCGTTTCAGTGGAGCGGTCCGTCACCTCGAGGACGCCCGAGAGCTCGCCCCCAGTCACCCGGAGGTGAACTGGGTACTCAGCCTCGTCGCCAGGAGCTCCGAGTCAGCCGGTGACGTGAAGGGCTATCTCTCCGAGTCCTGGAGGCCCCAGTCCGGCGACGCGTCGCTGCTGCTCGAGCTGGGGCAGATCCAGCTCGATCTCGGGCGCTATCCGCAGGCCAGACAATTGTTTTATCGCGCGCTGCTCGCCGATCGCACGAGCATCGAGGCGATACGGGGGATGGGCAGGGCTTATCTGGGATACGATCCCGCGCGTGGAAGGCGGGATATGGCGGATTTCGTCGATCATTACGGCACGGATTCCCGAGCGCTGGCACCGAAGGCCGAGGTCCTGCGTTGGCTCGCTGTTTTGCACGGCGTACGAAAAGGAGACGATAAGGGGTACAGTTACCTGGAGGATGCGGTGGCGCTCGTTGGAGAGACGCCGCCGCTGCTCGTCGAGCGAGCACGGTTCAACGAGGCCAGCGGAAATACAGCCGCTGCGCGTCGGGCATTTGCACGCGCTCTCGAGCGTAACTCGTCGTTTGCCAGTGCGCATCTCGGGCTGGCCCGAACCGCGCTGGACAGCGGCGACGAGTCCGTAGCTCGCACGCATCTGGCGCGATTTTTGGCGCTCGGCGGGAACGGAGAGAGCGCCGAATGGGCGCGGGAGAGGCTCGATGCATTGCAGAGTGCGACCGCCGACGCCGCCGAGGAATAGTGCAGGTGCTCACCTCGTTTGAAGATGTCACCGGTTTTTGACCGCCGAATCAATCAAGAGAGCGACATGCAGGCTCGCCATACATCGCCCAAAGCGCGGCTTCGAACGCCGCTGGTGTGGCTGATGACTCTGTGCGTCTGCGTCGCGGTAATTGCAGTGCCGAGCACGTCGAGTGCGGTCGAGCTGAGGGTGCGAGCGGAAGGCGATTTGACGCTCTCGGTGACGACGGCGGGAACGCTGGTCAAGGTCTCGGGCTTCTTACGCGACGAGCTCGCCGATCCACTCGCGCAACGTCGTATCGACCTGGAGATCGACGAAGTCGGCAGTCCGAGGTCCGAGTCCGCACAGGTCTTCACGAACCGGCGAGGGGCGTTTTCCTATCAGCAGGAGCTGCGCCCGGGAGAGTGGCAGGTTCGGGCGGAGTTCGCCGAGAGCAAGCACGTCACCGGCGACAGCGCATCCCAACGCGTGACGGTCGAGCCGAGTCCTGTCGAGTTGAGCATTCGCGGGCCCCAATTTGGCCGCCTGACGGGGGCGCCCGCTCCGGTTCAAGTCCGCGCATCGGTCGGCTCGGTCGGGCTCTCGGTGAGCGGGACCGTGTACGTCAATGGTCGGCCATTCGAGACCTTCGACCTGGATGACTTCGGGCGAGCGAATATCGACGTCTCGCGTGCGCTCGAGCCGGGGGACAACCCTGTCGAGGTTCGCTTGCCAGCCGGGCCCTATCGCGAGTCGGCGAGCGATACCTGGAGTATTCGCGCCGCCAAAGATATTCGCTTCGAGGTTCAACTCGAACAGGTCCTGGAGCGACTCGAGCGCGGGGTGGCGGTCACCGGGGAGGTATTCGACGACGAAGGGCCAATCGAGGGGGCTCGAATTCGGGCAAAACTGTGGCGGGTAGATGTCCCCGATGAGCCCGGGGACGACGCCGGGTCCGGCATCGCCGACAGCCCCTACGAGCGAACGGTACAGACGAACTCTGCAGGGAAGTTTCGGGCCTTCTTCAGCGGTGACGAGCTCGAAGATGGCGCATGGCAGGGCCGGGCGACGTTGGAGCCGGAGTTCGGTGAGGGGAAGACTCGCGACACAGATCAACTAGAGTTCGACCGAACCGTATCCCGCTGGGTCCTCAACTCGCTCGGTGTGCTGGCCGTACTCGTCGGGGTGGGGCTCGTGCTCCATCGGTTCTGGGCGTTTCTGACGGTTCGACTGGAGGAGCGACGGCGAAGAATCGAGGCGGAGAAACGCGAGGAGCGGGCGTTCCGAGAAGAAGAGACGCTCGTGCCGGTGTCATTGCGCGAAGACGACGCCGGAGAGACTCCGGTCGAGCGCGACCGCGTGGGCGGGATGATCTGGGATTCATGGCGATCCAGGCCGATCGAAGGCGCGCTCGTCAGGCTCGTGGACTCGAATGGGAGCGAGCTGCGCTCGACTCGGTCCGCCGACGGTACTCCACCCGACGCGGGACGGTTTCGACTCGAGGACTTGCCGAAGGGAGACTTCGAGCTCCGTGTCGAGTGTCATGGCTTCATGCCCGGCAAGATGAAGTTGAGCATCCCACACGCCGGGAAGCTGACGAATATCCGACTGGATCTGGTCGCCGTGCCGCTAAAGATTCGACGGCTATACGGCGCGCTCATCGAACAGCTCGAGGGCGAAGATCTCTGGGGCCTGCTGTCACCACGCGAGATTCAAGGGGCGATCCTGGAAGTCAGCGAGTCGATGGCGGACCAGGTGGACTCGAAAACGGGGCGAGTCTTCTTGGAGCGGGTGCGCGCGGCGTTGAGCGACGGACCACAGCGCATGAGCCCCGAGACGCTCGTCGACTCGATGACGCAGATCGTCGAGGAGACGTATTTCAGCGGACGGGTCTTCGGCGAAGACGTCTGGAAGATGGCGCGCGCGATTGCCGTGGAGCTGCGCCGACGCTTCGACCGGGAGGCTACGTCATGAGAGGCCTCCTCTGCATCGCCACCGCGTGTTTTATCGTATTGTTGGCCGCGTCGGGAGCGGCTCAATCGAGCGAAACGAGGGACTTTTCCCCCGAGAGCTCGGATTGGAACGGGCTGAGCGACTTTGTCCGGCTCGCCGAAGACAATGGCATGCAGGTCGACGTGTCCTCGGAGGTCGATTACACCGATCTGGAGAGTGAGGATGTGCTCATCTTCGTGCACCCGACGAATTCGATCGACGTGGACAACGCGGCCGAGTACGTGGTCGATGGCGGTCGGATGCTCGTCGCGGATGATTTCGGGGCGGCCGGTCCAATGCTCGATCGGCTCGATGTCACACGCCTCAGGGTCGAAGCCGGAGACCTGCCGCACGGCACTTACGTGCGCGGCAATTCAGCGCTGCCCATCTTCACCGCCCGTGGCGAGCATCCCCTGCTCAACGGTGTCGAGCGGGTCGTCGCGAATCATCCCACGGTGCTCACCAACGTCGGCGGGCCTGTGATCGCGTACGATGAGGGCGGGGGCATCGTCTACGATATGAACCTCGGGCAGGGAAAAGTCATCGTATATGGGGACGCGAGTATGTTGATCAATCACATGCTCGCCGTGGGCGAAAACGCCATATTGGCCGAGAACACAGTCGAGTATCTGTGCGAGGGCCGGGCCAGTTGTCGAGCGAAGTTGATCGTCGGTGCGTTCGAGCAGTCGGGAACGTATGTGGGCGAGGGCGAGAGCGAGAGCCGAGAGTGGGCAGACCGCATCGATGATTGGAATGATACGCTCGAGCGCGTCATGGAGAACCTGCCTGCGAGCCAATTGCTCTATTACCTGGGCATCCTGCTCGCGGCCGGGCTCTCACTGTATCTCGCGGCTGTGTTTCCGGTGAGAAAGAGCCGCGAGTACAGCCACTACATCGAGGATTCCTCGAGTGACGTCGCCAAGCCGCAGGCCGAATTCGACTGGAACCTGTCGCGCTTTGGCGGCGGGGGGCGAGAGACGAATTACGCGTTGCCCCTGGCGATCCTCAAGGAGATGTTCGAGGAGATGTTTCTCACCAGGCTGGGGCGCTGGGAGAACGACGAGAAAGACCGCGCCGACGTCGAAACGCTGGGCGCAGAATATCGAGAGCAGTACCTCGGAGACCTGCCTTACGATGAGGCAGAGCGCATCGAGAACGAGGTCGTGGATCTGCTGGCGACGTTCGCCAGAATCCCCACGAGGCACCGCGTATTTCTGGACAGCGATGCTTACTTTAGCGAGCGCGACCTGATAAAAATATACCGTCGAACCAGGGACGTATTACGTCATATGGGACTCGAGGAGGAGTATGAGCGACGCACCCGCAGCCTTGTCTGATTCGTCTACGGAAGGGGATCAGGCGGACGAAAATCTGCACCAGGTGCTCGAAGCCCACCGCGACAAAATTGCGGCGTTAAAGGCCGAGGTGGGACGCATCTTCATTGGACCGGAGGCGACTGTCGAGTCGTTGCTCGTCGCGCTCCTCGCGCGGGGACATATTCTGCTCGAGGGTGTGCCGGGCGTGGCCAAGACGACGCTCGTGCGAGCGTTCGCGCGGACGCTGCAGTCGGACTTCAAGCGCATTCAGTTCACCCCGGATCTGCTCCCTGCCGATATCACCGGGACGTATATCCCCAACCTGCAGACCAACGAATTCGTCCTTCGCAAGGGGCCGATTTTCGCGAATATCTTGCTGGGTGACGAGATCAACCGCGCGCCCGCTAAGACGCAGTCGGCGCTGCTGGAGGCCATGCAGGAGCGCCAGGTCACCATCGAGGGGCGGACACATTCGCTCGAGGAGCCTTTTTTGGTCCTGGCGACGCAGAATCCGGTGGAGCAAGAGGGCGTCTATCCGCTACCGGAGGCACAGCTGGACCGCTTTCTGCTCAAGATCAAGATCGGATATCCGACCGCCGAGCAGGAGTTTCGCGTGATGAAGACCCACCAGACGCCGCCGGAGCCGGTGCGGCCGATCTTGGACGCATCTGAGATCGAAGAACTCAGGCAGGCCGCGGAACTGGTGCACGTCTCCGACGAACTCACCAAGTACATCATTCGCCTCTCGAAGTTCACCCGGGAGCACGCCAAGACCGCGCTGGGCGCGTCTCCGAGGGCATCGCTGGCGCTCTTGCAGGCCGCCAAGGCTCGTTCGGTCGTTCGAGGCCGCGACTACGTCCTCCCGGACGACGTTCGCATCCTGGCCGCCAAGGTCTTATCGCATCGCCTCCTGCTGCTGCCGGAAGCGGAGCTGAGCGGTCTGACTCCCGAGGACGTGGTCGCGCAGGCTCTCCAGAAGGTTCGTTACTCCGACTGAACGGCACCTCGTGACACCTCACCTGACATCGCGGGGCCTATGGCTGTTCTTGTCAGCGGTCGCGTTTCTATCCGCCGGGGCCATCGGCGAGAATCTACTGCTGGTGGTGTTTGGCCAACTGCAGGTGCTGGTGCTCACGCTGGCGTTTTTGTTGTGTGTCGTGAGCGCCTTGGCGCTGGACAGGCGCTTTGTATCGGTCAGCGTGCGAGATGAGACCGGTGAGGACGTCTACTCGACGACCGGTCATACCGTCGGCAAGCCCGTCCACCTACAACTCGAGATTCGCAACTGCTCGACGGTCCCGCTCTTCGGGCTAGAGCTGTCGGGCTTTGGCAGTGAGTCGCTGCAGATGAGCTCTGTCGACGACAGCTTCCAGCTCGCCTCGCGCTCCAAGACGCATACTCACCTGGACGTCGTACCGCAGCGGTCCGGGCGCTGGTTATTGCATGGGTTTGACGTCGCGATTTCCGACCCGCTGGGGTTGCTGCAGACGCGCGACTACCTGCCATGCATCCACGCCTTCGAGTGTTATCCGGCGACGGCGACCTCCGCGTCCAGCCTCACGCGACGGCGCTCTGGGCCTCCAGTGGTTCGCCGGGGCGGCCAGCATGCGGTGCCGCAGGTCGGACAGGGCAGCGTCATTCGCGAACTCCGCGACTACCAGCCCGGCGATCCGCTGCGAAACGTCGCATGGAAGGCGACCACGCGCATGCGGCGGCTGATATCGCGTGACTTCGAGCGAGAAGTCACGCTCAACGTCTACGTCTTCGTCGACATGTCTCCGAGCATGCGGGGCGGGCAGTGGAAAGGGCGCAAGCTCGAGCACGCCATTACGACTGCCATCGAGCTGGCGGACATGGTCATTGGTGCACGCGACCGCGTCGGTGTCATCACCTTCGACGAGAAGCTCTATGGCCACATCGCACCCGGCATGTCACCCGGTCATATGCGCCGCATCAGCCATCACCTCGTTGGCCTGAATACGGTCGTCGACCCGGACCTGGCTGAGTTTGACGAGCGTGATGTGCTCGAACAACTCGTGCAATATCTGCTCGTTCAAGAGCGGCTCGATTTTAGGCGAGGCAGAGAAGTCAACCCGGAGACGGGCATCAACGAGCGGTTGTTGGCGCGTTGGCTGAGGAGCGTGGCGCGCGAGAATACCGAGCGCTACGAGAGTCCGATTCTCCACGAGGGTATTCTCGATGAGACCGAGTCGGCGTTTCGCCGTTTCGCGCAACTGCGGGGTCTCGAGATTCCCTATCGTGCGGAGGCTCGCCTGGGCATGAAAGAGCGCGGCCTGCGCGAAGCGCTGGAGTCGATGATCCAGTCCGCGCGGGACAGCCAGCGCGTCGTAATCATCTCGGATCTCTGCAGTATCATGAACCCGGAGTTACTCGCGGAGTCGTTGCAGTTGGCTCAAATCCAGGGGCATCAACTCGAGTTCCTGGTGCCATTCACGCCGGCCTATTACGACGCCGGCAGCGACGACTCGGAGCGGTATACGGTGGTGCGAGAGCTATTCTCGGCCGCCGAGCGGGAGGAACGCCTCGAGATAGCCAGTCATATCCGCTCGCTGGGTATTCCGGTGAGGTTTATGAAGCCAGGCCAGGGCGTCCGCCACCTGCTGGGGAGCGGCCGCGCAGGACGGGTGCGAGCTGCGGTTTGAGTCCTGCCTGAACCCTCGGGATCCGAACCTGGGCCGGTCAGGATTCGTTCTTAATCTCGCCGATGGCTTCGAGGAACCCGCGGAAGTACTCGAATGCACTCGACAGGCTGAAGACCACCGAGATGATGAGTATCCAGAGCCCGACCAGGTGGAAGTTCATCCGGAACTCGATGAACATGTAGTCGACCATGTACTCGTAGTGGATGACCAGTCCGAGGATGCCGACCATCTGAAAGGCGGTCTTGAACTTTCCGCCTTGTCCGGCGGCGATGATGAATCCCTCGCCGGCCGCGATACTCCTGAGCCCCATGATGGCGAACTCACGCGCCAGGATGATGATGACGATCCAGGGGGAGAGCCGGCCGAGCGGCAACAGCATCACCAACACACCCATGACCAACAATTTGTCGGCGAGTGGATCGAGAAACTTGCCTGTAAGGCTTACGAGGTTGCGCTTTCGGGCGAGGTAGCCGTCTAGCCAGTCGGTCACTCCGGCGACCGCGAAGAGGATCACCGCGATCAGACCCGACATGGGATCGCCGAAGTAGACGAATAGGCATACGACGGGGATCAGGAAGATCCTGAACAGGGTCAGGAGATTGGGGAGGTTCAGTACATCTTCGCGTATCGTCGATGCGCTCAATCTGAAGCCCGTTCCTCGGAGTATTCTTTGTACCAGAAATACACAGACGCGACGTAGTCGCGAGTCTTGGCATACGGGATACCATCGTAGCGCGCAACTGCCGCATCGCCGGCGTTGTACGCTGCGAGGATGAGATTGATATCGCCGTCGTAGCGATCGATGAGGATTCGCAGGAATTTCGCCCCCCCGAAGATATTCTGGCGAGGGTCGAACGCATCGGTGACGTTGAGGCTCTCGGCGGTTCGGGGCATCAACTGCATCAGGCCCATGGCGCCAGCGTGGCTGACAGCCGCCGGCTGGAAGTGGCTCTCGATGCGGATGACGGCTTTAATGAACGCGAAGGGAACATCGTACGCCTCGGAGGCCTCGCGAATGATGTCATCGAAGTCGTCTTCGTCGTAGCGCTTCTTCTGTGCCTTTCGACGAGGCTTGGGCGTGGATTTCTTCGCGGTCTTCGACGATGCGCTTCGCTTGGAAGAGCTCGACCCCTTCGAGGGGTGAGGCCCCGAGATCACTTCGATGAGCTCGTATTCGGGGCGCGCTTCGGTGGTGATCAAGACGTCCCCGGAAGGCGTTTTGTATTTGTAGAGCCCCGCGTAGCTCTCCTGAGGGATGGTGAGCGTGCCGAGGCCCACACAGATCCCTACTAAAATGGGGAGGACGCTTTTTCGAAAGTTCTTCATGGCCCGCCAGCGTGCAGTTCGAGGGTCGTGGGGGGAACGTTTATAGTTTTAGCCGATATTTCACCGACTTGGCAACTTTTCCGAGAGAGGCGGCGTCGACGCCGGCCAGTGCACGGCCATTGCAGCCGAGAGAAGTCGCACCGAAAAAAGGAGCGGCCGCCATTCTCAGGCGGCCGCTCCTCTTCGGTCTCGTTCGCACGCGGGCGGTTCGTCGAGTCGTTATCGTGTGCAGAGCCCACCCGGACCACAGGTGCCGCTTCGGCACTCGGAGTCCTCGAAGCAATCGACCGTGCACTTGGTGTCGGTGCAGACCGCGTCACCGGCGCAGTAGCTGTTGTCCAGGCATTCGATTCCGCGTCGGTAGTCCGGTCGGCAGACGCCGTGGTCACACATCATTTGTTCGCCGCAATCGTCGTGTGAGGCGCAGTCGGTCAGGCAAAGGCCGTTGAGGCAGGACTCACCGGATGCGCACTCCGAATTATCGGCGCACTCGGTGGTCGGGCTCGGGTTGTCCTGGCAGATGCCGTCCTGGCACGTGTGGGTCTCGGGGCACTCGGTGTCGGCGGTGCACTCGTAGTGGCAGAAGCCGTCGAGGCAGCCCTTGTCGAGGCCGCATTGTGCGTCGGTGACGCAGATACGGTCGACGAGCTCGCAGGTGCCGGAGACGCATGTCTCACACGGTTGGCAGTCGTCGGACGACGTGCAGGAGAGGTCCGCGTCTCCGCCATCGCTATCGGTGCATCGTCCATCCGTGCAGGCTTCGCCCTCGCGGCACTGGGTGTCATCCGTGCAAGCAACGCGGCACTGGCCTCGCTCGCAGTAGGAACCGTCGGTGCAGTCGGCGTCGGTGGCGCAAATGTCGTCGGTGACGCAGCGGCCGTCCTCGCATCGCTCGCTGGTGGAGCAGTCGGCATTGATGGTGCATTCAGGGGCGTTCTCGCGAACGATCTGCTCGTCGCCAGCGTCGGTGCCGGCGTCTGCGTCAGTGGTATCTGCGGCATCGACCCCGGCATCAGCGTCGCCGGTACCGTCGTCGCCATCATCGCCGCCGACAGCGGGCAGGTCGGGGTTGTCGGGGGAGGCCGGGACGCACACGCCTCGCCAGCACAGGCCATCGCTGCATTCGTCGTTGCTCACGCAGCCGGCCGAGCAATTTCCGTCATAGCAGACGCCGTCGAGTCCACAGTCTTCGGCGTCTTCACACGCAACGCTGCAGGAGCCGTCGTCCTTGCAGACGCCGCCAGGGCCGCATTCCTCGTCAGTGGTGCAGTCACCACCGATCACACACCGGCCTTCGTAGCAGACTTCAGTGCCGGGGCACTCGCTGCTGACCTGACATTTCGGGACGCAGGCGCCTTCGGGAGTGCAGAATTCGTCGTCGCTGCACTCACTATCGGCTTCGCAACGGGTCGGAGCCTCACAGGTTCCGTCGGTGCATTGTCGTGACTGACAATCTTCGTCGACAGTGCACGTGCCGGGCTCTTCGCTCGGTACGCAATATCGCAGATCGTTGCAGATCTCGCCGCCTTCACAGTCGGCATCGGCGGCACATTCTTCGGTGCAGACCTGATCGCGGCAGACGCCAGTGCTGCAGTCGGCGTTGACGACACATCGGTCATCGAGCCCGTTGCCGGCCTCCTCGTCGCAGCCTTTGCAGCCGCTCGAGATAAACAGGCCAAACATGCACAGGGCGATGAGCCAACCCGGTCTCGCACTCTTCTTGAGCCAACATCGCATCGTTGTCCTCGTCTTGTTCTGCGTCATCATCATGCTTCTCCGTCTGTGCCGAGCGTGTGCGCTGGTGAGGCTTCGTCATTTTGGATTGTCACCAGCATTGGACACCTGGGCGTCGGCTTTATTCAAAAGTTTTTCGAGTTCATGATGTCAGAAGTGCCGGCCTGGTTCATCCCGGGCGAGCATTTGGGCCCTGAGCGGCTTTAGACACTTGCGATCAGCACGCAAAGCTGCCACAACAGCGATGCAATCGTATTCGGGCGATTCGTGCACGCTGCGGACGCTGCAGGAAAGACACATCGGAGGGCATATGCGCCTTTATAGAGGACAGGTCACCCTGGTCGCCAAAGATCTCGTCGACGCGCTCGTCGAGGAAGGCGATCTCGAGGTCGAGGACGAGAATATCCCAGAGGTTCAGCTCGACGTGGAGTCGGTACTCAAGGAGTACATCCGCCTCGATCGTGAGCTCAGCAATCAGGCCAAGGACGCGCAGGCCGCCCAGGGCGGCAGTTTTGGGCGCCACAAGTCGAAGCTCGCCAAGAAGAAGGGTGTCGACCTCGTTGACGACCCCATCGGCTACATCATCGACCAATGTATCGATATCTTTTTCCACTCGAACTTCGTCAATGAAGTGTTCTCGGGGGACCGCACGCTACGCGTGCGCATGAAGCCGATTCTCGAGAAGCATATGACCAAGGAAGAGCAGCTCGACGAAGAGGTTCGCGACAAGATCAAGAACCTCGAAGAGGGCACGAAGGACTGGGACGTCGAGTACGAGAAGGTGATGAACAAGCTCAAGCGCAACCAGAATCTGGATTAGACTCGACTGACGGTCCGGCCGATTCACTTGTCGGCCAGCATGCGCTCGCGGTTTTTGCTCCACCATCCAAGCCAGTAGTCGTGGAGCCTCTCGTGACCCCAGGCCTCGAGGGGCGACCACCGGCCCGTGATTCGCCGAAGCGTCTCGTTGGCGTTGTAGGCGACGTGATCGGGTGCGGTCTCGAGCATGGGGATGATGTGGTCGACTGCAGCGAGCCTGAAGAGGTTGTCCAGCTCGAAGCCATGACGCTCGAATCCAGCGAGTAGCCAGTCATCGCGACTGGCATCCTTTTGAGATCCCCACCACTCCCGCCATACTGCCAGCACGCGAGCGCGATCGCCCTTGGAGTCGCGCGCCCAGTCGATCTCGTGGCTGCGGTTTGCAATGCGGCGTAACACCATGCCGAGCTCGGCGCGCACCGCCGCGGGCTGCGCTTCGAGCTGCTCCAGCAGGAAGGGAACCAACTCCGGTCTCATCGAGTGAGCGAGCGCCCGCGCCGCGAGTGCCCGCTCCTCGACGGGGCGCCGGGCGTCGGCGATGACGTCGCGGACGATGCCGGGGACCATCGGGTCCGAGCTCTGGCGCAGGACCGAGTAGGCGAGCGCCTTCTCGCGAATCGGTCGATCGGAGTCGACGAAGCGATGCGCCGCGACAATCGCGGTCGCAGACCAGTACGGAATGGACTTGGCGACATCGAGAGCGCGCAGCCTCACCGCGTCATTTTTCTCATCGAGCGCGGCCAGCAGTGCGACTTCGGGCGCGTAGGGCGTGCGGATCCTCTCCATAAAATCCAGCGCAGCGAGTCGCACTTCCGGATCGTCGTCGTTCAGGGCCTCGCGGAGCGCGAGCGTGCGACCCAGGAGTGCGTCTTTGTTCCAGTCGACCCACTCCCAGCGGGGCCCCCAGTCCTGACAACCCTCGATCCGGTCGCCGCGCGGACAGGTGACGCGCAGGTGGAAGTGGTCGGCGTGGGGCGGAGCGTCGGTGGGCTGATGCAGCACGTAACCAGCCTCCATGATGAGCTGATCGTCCTCACCGAGTTGTTGAGCATGGTCGAGCAACATCTGTTTGAGTGAGGCGCTCACGAAGATCCACTGGATTTCGGTCTCTGGGTGGGTGAGCAGCGCCTTGACGAGCGCCCAGTTGCGCTCGACGTCGAACTCGAGCTCGGGGCGAGACTCGGCGACGCCGTTCTCATCGAATTCCAGCAGATCGGGCGCCAGGACGGTCTCGCCGGTCTCGCGGTTCTTACAGTAAAAGGCGAGGTCGGCGTCACGACCGCTGTTGTGTGAGCTCGACCAGGGAATGTCGCCCCCGCTCTCATAGCTCATATTGCCAACACGAAGGGTCGAGTCGGGGAATTGCGCGGCGACCTCGGCGGAAGCGTATTCGATCAGCGCGACCATCTCTTCAGTCGCGAAGCGTGTGCCGCGGCTGCGGTGTCGTTCGATGACCGAGTGGTGGTCGCCCTCCAGGTCGAGCTCGGCGGACGAGGTCAGCTCGCCGCGGCCGGTCGTGCCCATAGAGAGCGATCCCTCGATGGTTCGATCCTCGTCGAGTATCTGTCGATACGGAAGATCAGCAGGCACGCGGCGCCATCCAACCACGCGGTCCGTCGCGTCACCGACGGCGGTCGCGGTGATGGATGCTGCCACCGCCGTGGCCGGTGAGATATCGACGGGCGGGGCCTTCGGCTCGCCTGGTTCAAGGTTGGGCGCTTCGGGCTCGACCTGTGCCGTTTGCCGCTCGTCGTCGGCTTCTCGCGTGGTTCGAGGGTCCCCGTCGAGCTGTGGTCCCTGGGGCGTGGCGCACGCCAGCAGCAACGCAAAGGGCGTGAGCAGCAGGGTCGGTTTGATTTTGAGTGGTCCGGCCAAAGCTTCCTCAATGCATCACAGGCGCGAATGTCTGGTCACGGATTTCATTTTAACCGAGGCGGGCGGCGTCGGCCAGTTTACCCGTCAGGCGGGCCAGATGACTCAATTTGTGTTTTACTCGCCGCGAAACGACATGTTGCTACTCAAAAACGGTTGCGAAATCTTCGCGGACGTTGGATAGCAGGGGATGCGCGTGCGGATGCGCATCCGACGCGCCCGACCTTTTGTAACTGGGTCCACTTAGTAAAATGATCACCCGCGCCGAACATTCCCGGGTCCGACTCGAGCAT
Organism: Myxococcota bacterium; assembly: GCA_051747295.1. GTDB lineage: Bacteria > Myxococcota_A > Bradymonadia > Bradymonadales > Bradymonadaceae > JBNJFZ01. Next base: position 27,123 of record JBNJFZ010000004.1, on the reverse strand, counting down.
CGATGGAAAGACATCAGTCCAAATTTCTAGGTTTGTGGATCCTCGCGATCGCGGCGACGCTCGCCAGTCTAGCTCTGGCCTACGTCCAACTGGACGACCTGCCGAGCCTCGGCGTCTTTTTTGGACCCGAGTTGACGGTTCGACGGGTGGCCGTCGACCCGGAGCAAGCCGCCGACCGACAGAAGTTCAAGCGGGGCGACCGGCTGGTCGCGTTGCAGGGGCAGTCGATCGAGAACCTTCGGGATCTACGAGCGATTCTGGAGAACTTGCCCGAGCCGAAGCCCGAGCAAGAGGACGCGAAGTCAAAGCAGCGCGCGCCCACTCAACACGTAGTCAGCTATCAACTCGTCCGGCCGCTCTATCAGTTCGGCGTGTTGCTTCAGGGCGATGACCTGGAGCCCACCGAGCTGCCCGCGGGCGTCGAGCCCACCGACCAACTCGTCACGATTAATAACCAGAAGCTCCCCACGAAAGTCGGTCCCGAGGCCGTACGCAGCATTACGGCGAGTCGACCGGATGCTCTGCTCGGGTTCGAGCGAGAGAACGCCGTCTTTCAGGGGGAGATGCAGATACCCGAGCCGGGCCGACCCTACGGCGTGCTCATTTGCTTTGGCGTGGCGCTGTTGGTCCTCGTGGTGCTCTGGCGCTTCCGCGCCGAGTCATTGCATCCGGGATCGGCACTGGCCGTGGCGTTCGAGACGCTGGGCTTTAGCTGGATTGCCTTTCTGGCGTTTGAATACCAGTGGGTGATGTCGGACTACGCGATGGCGTCCATCATCATCATTTCGATGGCGTTGATGAGGCCGTTTGCCCTCATCTCGCGGGGGCTGGCGGTACGAGGAGAGTCGGCAGCGGGTTGGTGGGCGCTGGCGCTGGGGACGTTCGGGGCGGGCTTCGTCCTCTACATGATGCACAACGGTATGCTCGACAGCGCGGAGCACGCACTCCGAATCGGCGCGATGATCCCGGCTGGCTTCACGATGTACGAGCTGTTCGTCTCCTTCGAGAGCGACAATAGCGACAGCCCACTGGGCGAGGGCGCGGGCTACCTGACACTCATTGTCGGCTTGTCGTTATTTGCGACGGGGCTTGCGTATTCGCTCGAGCCGGTCGTGTTCCTCGAAGATCGCTGGCGCTGGTTTGCAGGAGTCATCCTCGGGCTGATGTGGTTTGGCGACCTCCTGTTTTGTCTCCGGGGTGTGCCGAGGGGCAGCTACGCCGAGGTCGCCACCGAGGCCGATCGGCACGCGCTGGTGTCTGAGTTCCTCCTCGTGGCGAACGACGCGATGCCCGAGTCGCGGTTGGGCTTCGTGATGCAGCGCCGGGACGGGGCGGTCATCTTGCGCCCGGAGTCAGGCGGCCTCGAGCTCGAAGAAGCGCCGGATTCGCTGCGTGATGCGCTCGAGATCCTCATGCAGGAAGACGCGCGAATCCCGCTGCCACACAATGTCGAGCGAGCTGCGCACCCGCTGGGCGGTATCGCTGACACGCTTCGCATTACGCTGGCATTGCGGCTGCAGCCGCCGGCCGACGGTGTCGTCGTCGAAGACTGCGAACTGTTGTTACTGGCGATCGACCAGTCCGGCGACGAGCAGCTGTTTCGGCCGGAGCACGAATTGATCGACGAGATTCGCGAGATGATCACCGCGGAGGTGTGGACTGCGGCGCTGATCGAAGGCATTCGAGGGCTCGACGAGCTCCGGCAAGAAGCCGACGAGGATCAAACGGATCTGTTGCAGCAAGAGGTGTCGCAGCTGACGAACCGAAACGAGTCGCTCCACGAGCAGGTCCAGGAGCTCGAACAACTCCGAGACGCGCAGGCCGAGCTCATCGAGGAGCAGGAGGCCGAGCTGGGCCCGTCTCTGCCGGGTTTTGCAGGTCAATTTCCGGTCGCGCCGCCGGAGTTTCACTCGTTACTCGAACCCCAGCTCGTCGAGGCGCTCGACTTCTTGCTCGACGATGGTGAACCGATTGCACTGGCGGGCGCTCCCGGTACCGGCAAGTCGTTTGCAGCCCGGACCGCCGCGCGCATAGAGGGGCTGTCGCGTGTCGTCACGTACGATGCCGCCAGCCGCGACGAGGATGAGCAGGCGCTCCATCTATTCGGCCAAGATCGAGAATCCGGCGACGGCCTGGTGGACAAAGTGGAGGGTTCCGGCCTGCTCGTCGAGGGTGCGCAGACGCTGTCGGATGTCCTTCTGGTTCGGCTCTGCGAAGCGTCGGAGCGCGTCGGGTTCCGCCTGTACCTCGCCTTCGATCAGGAGGATGCGGAGGCTCGCTCTCCGCTGGACGGACGGGAAGCGGAGGTGCTCGAGCTGCTGGAGCATCGCGAGATGGTGATCCCGTCGCTGAGCCAGCGACCTGCCGTGGTCGAGCGCGTCTTGCTGTACTTCCTCGAGCAGTCTTCCCTGCGTCGAAACCGTGATGTCCGCGACTTTTCAGACACGGCACTCGAGGCCCTCTTAGCCTACGACTTCCCCGGCGAGTTGGATCAGGCCCGCGTCGAGGTGGATCTGGCCGTCAGTCGAGCTTCCGATCGTCTGGTGCGATTCGACGACCTCAGCCTCGAGGTTCGACAGGCGTCTGGCTGGAGTTGAGGCGCACCCGGGCACCTCGCCCGGGTGATCGGTCTGAGATTTGACCTTCGTGACCGGTCTTCGTCACAATTGGGCCCGTGGTACCGGAGATCATCTGCGGCGCCGACTCATCCTGCTCATTGCCCGGATAGTGCTTCTATGAGAGCTCGATCATATATCCTGTGCGCCGGTCTGGCGCTGCTCTTTTTCGGCGTGGGGTGTCCCGAGGCCGGCCCGATCGACCAGGGGCAGACCGGCCCGTCGGTGAAGTTGGTCAGCGTGGACTTCGATCAGGAGCTGATCCTGGGTACATCGGTGCTCGCATTTCGCATGCAGAATACCGATCGCGTCGCGGCGGACCGTGCGCGCGTGACCTTTCAGGGCGGCGTTGGCGCCGTCGGCTCGCTCGACCAGAGCTTCGAGGGAGCTGTCACTCGCCCGGGTGACGTGGGCGATGCCACAGTCGAACTCGACACGGCGCAGACATTGTGGCCTGCGCTCAACGGTCAAAGCGACACGTCCTTCGACGGCCGGATTACGGTCGAATTGCTCATCGGAGAAGAGGTCGTCGCCCGCGGCCGCGTCGAGTCGGCCCAGCTCATTTTGAGGCGGACCGTCGCACCCAGCGTCGACGCGTTCAGCGCCTCAGACGTCTATTCGAATCAGCGCATCCGGGTTACGGGCAGCAACGTTCTCCGCGCGTCCGAGGGGAACACGGTCGCGGTCGTGGAGCAGGGGACTGTGACGCCGCTTGGCGGGGAGTCGCGCTCGATCGACGGCGAGGTCATCGCGCTGGACTGGGTCGGTTCTCGTGACGAAACCGCGTTTCCTGTCGACCCGGCGGTGTTTGGCGTCCGGCCAGCCTCCTTCGAGGCTACACTGCGCTTCGAGAACCGATTTTCGGACGATGAGATCGTTCAGGGCTCGTCCACTGTCGAGATCTCCGGGCAAATAAAGGAGACGTTTGTCGCACGGCTGTCGCCCGAGGCGGGGAGCCGCGGCCAGAAGATTACGTTTATCGGGCGCGGGTTCGTCCCGAATAATGAAGCGGAGGGCTACGGGATGTTCATGCGCTACGAGGGCGTATTCGACCCGTCGGACGAGGCGTTGCCGGGGCAGCGCTTCGAGGGCGATGACGCGTTGATCCGGACGGTCGACGAGATCATCGACGAGGAGCGCGCGATTCAGAGCGTGTGGTACGAAGTCACCGAGGGACGTCAGCTCACGGGGCTCGGTGCGGCGCCCGGAACCTTCGAGGGCAGCATCACTCCGGTTCTCTTCGACGCGTATGGCGAGCGTGTCGGCGTGGCGTGGGAAGGTACGTTTCGCGTGCTCCCGACCACACAAGTCGTCTATCTCAAATACCTGCCGGCGTTTTCACGGGGTCTGGAGAAGTACGGCCTGCGAAATGTCGAGCGCAGTATTCGGGACCGCGTACTCGAGGTGGTCCAGCGCGACTATGAGGGCGTCAACGTGGAGTTTCGCGAGGATCGTCCGGACGATTACGTCGACTTCGCGACCATCGAGATCGGCGGTCCCGATCCCAGTGGAAGTCGGGCCTTTGGGTACGACAACTCGTTCAACGGGGTCGCCAAGGACACGGGGAACCTGTTTTTGGCGGATTACCTCGGCGGCGTGAACGCGCAGGCGGCCGAAGAGTTCAACAACCCCTACGGCGGGATCTTCATCGAGAGCTTCTCCTTCTTCAGCAAGGAGCTCAATCCGGACAACGCATTCGCATCGTCGGCGTTCGACCGCGTGTTTCGGCCGTTCATGCCCGCGCTCGGCGGCGATCCGGTCAGGGGCACCGAGTGGCCCGACGGCGAGCGCAGCGACGCGATTGCCGAAGCCATCCATGTCACCGGGAGCGTCATCGGCAATACGGTCACCCACGAGCTCGGGCATTCGCTGGGGCTCACTTATTTCGAGGGCGATGAGACCGAGCCGGGCAACCGATTCCACAACGAGGACGTCGGCAAGTACATCATGGACCCCGGCGGCGAGCGTCCGTTCGAAGAGCGCGCCGAGATCGGGCCGGTGGAGCGAGCGAGGTTCAACGAGAAGAACCAGGCGTACCTGCAGCGACACCTCCCGCGGCCCTGATCACAGATTGAAGGGGTACTCTGGGCGGCTGTCGAGATGCGCTGGCTTGACTTTTGAGGGGGTGCCCCTTAGCTTCTGCGCGCAATCAGCCGGGACTACTCTCCATGGGTGGGTTACTCGGCGATATCTATTGGATGACACCGGAATTGTGTCGGTCGGCCCTACGCCGGCGACTTTTGAAAAAGGAAAAACCCCATGGCATTGCATCCGGACGAAAAAGCAGAAATCATCGAGAAGTTCCAGCGCTACGAAGGCGATACGGGAAGCTCTGAGGTCCAGATCGCGCTCTTGACTGAGCGCATCAACAGCCTCCAGGAGCACTTCGCGGACCACGAGCAGGACCACCACTCACGTCGTGGCCTCCTGAAGCTGGTCGGCCGTCGGCGCAAACTTCTGAAGTATCTGAAGAAGAATGACATCGAGAGGTACCGTACGCTCATTGGTGAGCTCGGCCTCCGTAAGTAAGCAGTACGGCCCTCGCCATGTGCGGGGGCTTTTATTTTTGGGCTGAAGATTGGAGTCCGTTGCCATAGTGGCATCGGGAGGCAGTACCAGAAGACGCGGCTGCGATGCGACCGGGTAGCCTGTAACAGAAGTCATCAACGCTTCGAGACGACGTTGGTGGATTCCGCTACATGCTACGCGTTGCACTCCCCGTCATGGGCCTGTCGCTCATCATGGTGCGCGCGGCTTTCCGCGACTGTCCCACTCCACAGCCATATCCATGGACGCAGGCTGGCCTCTGTCGAGGTCGCCCGGGTCTGAATCGTGACCACTCGTCTATCCGACGAAGAGGAAACATCTATGACTATCTTACGTGAAGGCGCCCAGCTGGGCGACAAAGAGCTAACAATCGAAACCGGCCGTATGGCCAAGCAGGCCTCCGGGTCCGTCGTGGTCAGCTACGGCGACTCGCAGGTGCTCTGCACCGCAGAAGACGGCGGCGAGAAGCCTCACCTGCCGTTCTTCCCGCTTCTCTGCGACTACGTGGAGAACTTCTGGGCCGCCGGCAAGATCCCGGGCGGCTTCTTCAAGCGCGAGGGCAAGCCGAGCACCAAGGCGACGCTGACCAGCCGCCTTATCGACCGCCCGGTGCGTCCGCTGTTCCCAAAGGGCTACACCCGCGACACGCAGATCGTCGCGTGGGTTATCTCGGCGGACCAGGTCAACGACACCGACGTCATCAGCATCACGGGCGCATCGGCCGCGTTGATGCTCAGCCAACTTCCATTCTCCGGTCCGATCGCCGGTGTGCGCGTCGGTCACGTCGACGGCGAGTTCGTCGCAAACCCGACGTTCGAGCAGCGTGAGAACTCCAAGCTCGACATCGTCATGGCCGTCTCGGAAGACGCGGTGGTCATGGTCGAGGGTGAAGCCGACGAAGTCAGCGAAGAATTCATGGTGGAAGCACTCGAGTTCGGCCGCGAAGCGGTCCAGGACGTGCTCGAGCTCCAGAAGCGCATGGCCGAGGCCGTGGGCAAAGAGAAGGTGCACACCGAGCCCGAAGAGATCGACCCGGAAGTCCGAAGCGCCGTCTACGACATCGTCGGAGACGACGTGCTCTCCGCGCTGCAGACCGAGGACAAGCTCGAACGCGGCGACGCACTCGACGCGCTCAAGGACAAGGCAAAGGCAGAGCTCGCCGATCGCTGGGACGACGACCGGTCCGACGCGGTCAGCGACGCGTTCGGTGACATCAAGAAGCGCACGATGCGCCAGACTGTCATCGACTCCGGTAAGCGTATCGACGGTCGCGACTTCGACGAAGTTCGCGACGTGACCTGCGAAGTGGGACTGCTCCCGAAGACCCACGGCTCCGCGCTGTTCACGCGTGGTGAGACCCAGGCGCTCGTGTCGGTCACGCTCGGCACCGAGCGCGACGGAAAGATGGTGGACGGGCTCGAAGGGAAGTACGACAAGAAGTTCTACCTTCACTACAACTTCCCGCTCTTTTGTGTCGGTGAGACCAGGCCCTTCCGCAGCACCTCGCGCCGCGAACACGGCCACGGCATGCTCGCAGAGCGCGCCCTGACCGCTGCGATTCCGGACCTCGAAGAGGAGTTCCCGTACGTCATTCGCGTCGTCAGTGACGTGCTCGAGTCGAACGGCTCGAGCTCGATGGCCAGCGTCTGCGGCGGTAGCCTCGCAATGATGGACGCCGGCGTGCCGGTCGCGCGACCGACCGCGGGTATCGCCATGGGCCTCATTAAGGAGGGCGATGATATCGCCATCCTCTCCGACATCCTCGGAGATGAGGACCACATGGGCGACATGGACTTCAAGGTCACCGGGACGACCGAAGGCATCACCGCCTTCCAGCTCGACACCAAGATCAAGGGTCTCACCGCTGAGACCATGAAGAACGCGCTGCTCCAGGCCCGTGCAGGCCGCGAGCACATCCTGGGCGTCATGAATGAAGCGCTGGCCGAGCCGCGACAGGATCTGTCGCCGAACGCGCCGCGTATCGTCAGCATGAAGATCCAGCCGTCCTCCATCGGAAACGTCATCGGTTCCGGCGGAAAGACCATTCGTGGCATTCAGGAGACCACGGGTACGACCGTCAATATCGAGGACGACGGGACGGTCAAGATTGCCGCGACGGACGCCGAGTCCGCCCAGCAGGCCATCGAGATCATCGAAGGCTTGACCGCGGAACCGGAAGTCGGAGAGACGTACCTGGGTACGGTCAAGAACACGACCGACTTCGGTGCATTCGTCGAGATTCTCCCGGGAACCGAGGGGCTCTGCCACATCTCGGAGCTCACCGAGGGTCGCGTCGACAAGGTCGAAGACGTGCTCCAGAGCGGAGACGAGGTCCTGGTCAAGGTCCTCGACGTCGACATGAAGCGAGGCCGCATCAAGCTCTCCCGCAAGGAGGCGCTGGCCGAGCAGCAAGACGAAGACGGTGGAGACTCTGAAGAAGAGTGATGCCTGACTCGATCGAAAAAGGCCGCCCGGTTCGCCGGGCGGCCTTTTTCGATTCTTGGTCTACGCGTGTTTATTCGTTGGCGTTTTGGGTCTCCGAGCGCATATAGAACCCACCGGTCATCGATTTCTTGGCGGTCTGCGTGACGACGTAGTAGATGCCATCGCAGTCAGAATCTCGCCGGGCGATGATCTTGAAGCCGTCGTCTGCATCGCGCTCGAAGCGAAACTCGAATCGAGTATCCGCTCCCTTTTCGACGCCGAGCGCGCTCCAGACTCCGGTCGGCTCCGGGAACGTCGTGTTCGCGCCACAGGCGAGCCCGGACGGAAACCAGTCTGTGCGCTCGGGCAGGTCCGCGAGCGTCGCGTCATCTTCCTCGGCGAGGTGTTCCTCGAGTGATTCGGCCATCGAATTGAGCATGGTCGAGGCATCGCGGGCGTCTCTGGTGCGCTGATTCTCCTTGGTGTGCTCGTAATATTGTTTGGCCCCGTAGGCGAACGCGAGGATCACTGCACCGACGGCAATCGCTCGGCCCGTCTGAGTTTTCGTGAAGAACTGAATGAATTTTTTCACGACTACGTCCCGTCTATAGGTATGTCGGAAGGGCAAGCGACCGACACATGCTCGCAAATAAAGTAGTCCGCGTCGTGCGTGACGCAACCCCCACAGGTTTTTTGACCGGCGATGCCGCCTCACCAGACGCGCAGGGCCCGACGGTCGGCGATCGTCAGCGGGATTGTGGGTGGAAATTCTGTCTGATACTATCGCGTTGTCATGACTGCGCATTTCAAGGGAAGCCAGGAGCCGCTTATGCTGAAGTCGACTCATTTTACGACCATCGTCACGCTATTGCTGGCCCTTCTTGTCTCCGTGCCTGCGTTTGCAGGGGACAAAGGGCTGGCCGCTCCGCTCGGAGAAGTCGAGTGGGGTGATAGTAAGGACGAGGTCCTCGACAAGATCAAAGACCAGATGCTCGACGAGTTGCGCAAGCGCGACGATCTTCGCCGTGACCGCGTCGCGATGCAGCGAGCGCGAAAGCGTATCATCGACAAGCACAAGGAAGTCGCGGAGTCGTACGAGACGCTCACTGAAAAGTCCGGCTACAAGGTCAGCGTCATCGCCGACGAGTTCAACCCGAACAACGGCGAGTCGATGCTGCGGGTCAAAGACCGGGTCGCATCGCGCTATTACTTCTTTGTCGACGGGGGCCTCTATAAATTCGTCGTCGCCTACAACCAGGACTATCTCCAGGACGTCGGCTTCGAGCCGTTCGTGGTACAGACCGCGAAAAAATACGGCCGCCCCGATGATACGGCTTACGGTGATGTCGCCGGTGAGGAAGAGCTCAAGGTCGCGCGGTGGATGGACAAGAAAACGGTGCTGCGCGTCGAGAATGAAAAGGAGTTCTTCGGCACGTTCAAGATGGTCTTCGCGGACCGCTCCACGCTCGAGCGCATGAATGCCATCGAGAAGACGCTCACTGCGAGAGATTCCGGTGAGCAGGGTATCTCAGCGGAGGTCGAGGGCCTCAAGCAGGGACCGGTCGAAGACGAGAACACCGATGTGGTCGACGGCCTCGTCGGTGATGTGGACGTCGAGCTGAACAAGGGCCGCCCGAAAGACGACCAGGTTCGACACGACCAGAAGGGCAGCGCGAGCTCCGGCGAGGTCGCGTCCAAGGAGAAGTCGAAGTCCAAGAAGAAGTCCAAAAAGAAAAAGTCGAAGTCCAAGAAGAAGAAAAAGGACCGCGACTTCAGCGATCTCGAGTCCAGCTCTGGCGGTGAGGATGACCTGATCATCTACTGAGCGGAAAACCGCCGATGTCGATGATGAAAGCCCGCGCTGCTCTCCGGTGCGGGCTTTTCTCTGTTCAAAAGCCCCCGGGTTCGAGGGTTCTGGACCGCACGAACTTTGCCTCGTGTAGCAATATCGGATAACACATGTGTGTCCGGAAGAGGGCGCTCGCGTGACGAGCGCACGGATGACTCACGACCGATTCAACCTTGGATTGAGCGTTAAGGTAGAGATGAAAATTGAGCCGATTTCAGGTGTTTGTGCAGTTGCTCTGGCAGTCGCCCTGGTCGCCGCGTGCGGCGGGAATGACGAACGCTTTCCGGAACTGCCCGGAGCAGAGACGCTGGACTATCAGAGTCAGAGTCTCGGGGTCGGCTTTGTTCACGGGGGAACCCAGCGGGTGGATCTCACGGAGTCGAATAACGCGCTGGCTCAGACTCGGCAGGTCGCCGACCACGCGGTGCTCCGGCTGGATGTCTATGATCTCAGAGCTTTCAGCGTCGGTGAGTACGTCCAGTATCCACCGGCTTCTCAGGACGACTATCGAGGGGTCTCTCACTTCGAGAACAACCCGGGTGACGCCGCGTTGTCCGCTCGAGCGGCAGACCTTCATGCCGAGGTCAGCGAGGCCACGCAGGCATCGGGCGGACAGGACTTCGAGAAATACACTATCGTGGTGGACTTCTGGAGTGCCGATCGTCAGGAGTACATCCCGTGGGATGGCAATACCGGTCGGCCGGACGAGTCCAACGGCTTCTATCGCGAAGATATGCGCGACGAGGTCATCGCCGATCTGGAGACCGTTGCCGCGGAGATCGAGCCCGCGTACGTGGTCCTCGGCACTGATATGGAGCGCCTGCTCGCCAACGAGGATGGTGGGCGAAGCTCGCAGGTCGAATTCTCGAACTTCTTCGCCTTCTTCACCCAGGCCAGGGACGCGATCAAAGCTGTGTCGCCTGATACGCGGGTGGGGCCAGGCATCAATTGGGACCGATTCGCGACGTATGTGGCTCCTGCTTACGCAGGTGGTGAGGATGCCGAGTTGGGCGTGCCGGCCGGAAATGAGGTCCTGGACGAGGCGTTCCAGGCCACGCTCGAGCCGTTGTTTGCTCGCGCCGATATCGTCTCCCTCGAGAGCTACGTCGAGCCAGACGCGGAGGCCAAGCCCTATTACCAGTTTCTGCGACGTCTGAATGACCTGTATGGGCTCGATAAGCCCGTGGTCTGGTACAGCGTCGGAGCGCCGACGACTTCGGCTGCAGCGGATGCGACGCAGGCGAATTACCTGCGGCAATTCGCGAGTTGGAACGAGGGCGTTCGCCCGTCGCTGGTCGCCTGGAGGCTTGCGTTCAATTACGACGGGACGGATCTGACGGGCGGAGGGGTAGGCGGCCGGTGCGACAAGTTCACGTCCGTCGGGAGCGGGTTCGAGATGCCGCTCTCCTACTGCTTCGACGGGCTCTTCTCATCTGTGCTTCGGGCCAAGGCGCCGTATGACCTTTTAGCCGAGGAAGTCGCGCAGTGAAGCTCGGGCGCTACTCGGCCGGTAGTAATTCCCCCGGGCTGGACTCGTCGGCGTCGACCAGGGAGCGGAGGAGCCGACCGATCTGATGACGGGTCTCGAGTCCGGTGAACGCCCCGGCGACTGTCCCGTCGGCTCGGATGACGAAGACCGTCGGGTACGCCTTGATCATCCAGTCACTCAGAGCGGACTCTTGAACCTTTCCCAGCGGGATGTAGGCGCTTCCCACCGCATTCTCGCGGGCCCCGGCGCTTCGGATGCGGTCGACATCTTCGGCGCTGAGGGCGACGAATGCGACGTCCGCTCCGACCTCCTCGGAGAGACCCCCGAGATAGTTTCGCATCGGCTTGCACGGCGTACACCAGGTCGCCCAGAACTCGACGACAACGGGACGGTCGTAGCCCTCGAGCCGTTTCTTGACGTCCGGAGATGCGACCGAGACCCACTCGAGGCGAGGCGCGGGACGGTCGACGAACTGTCGTCGGAGAATAGTCTGCAGGCTGGGGTCGGGACCGGACGTCTCCGAGGAGCTGGATGCGTCCGGTTCGAGGTCTTGGACGCCGGTGGGGTTCTGTTCGACGCCCTGTGCGAGCACCGTGCCCGGAAGCAGGAGCAGGACAGCGGCGCAGATCCATGTTGCGATTTCAGTCATTGCTTCGCTCACCCGATGTATCGGAACCCTCGTGGCTGAGCAGGGAGTTCTCATCCTCAAAACCCGCTCTGGGTGAAAGTATAAACACGAACGCGGTCTGGCGCACGCGGAGTGGATGCCGGTCGGAGCGAGGCGGCCTCTGCATAACACCCTCGGGCCGGAATTGGCATTTGAACGGCCGCCGTACATGTCCTAAAAGCCGTCCTCACTCAGGTATCGAAAGGGTGTTGGGCTTGACCGATGCCTATCGATGCCGAATTTATGCAGCGCACGCGACGGAGGGGCGCGTCAATTCCAAACTATTCGAGAAGACAGAAGTCAGGAGGCAGTAGCATGCCGATTTATGACTACCGATGTGAGGCATGTGGCCACGAATTCGAGGACCTCAGGAGCTTCAGCGATCCGGACCCGGAAGCGTGCCCGGAATGTGGCGAAGATGCGGTCAGGAAGCTGATAACGGGAGGCAACTTCCAGCTCAAGGGAAGTGGTTGGTACGTCACCGACTATGGAGGGAAGAAAGTCGACGAGCCGACCGCCACGGACAAGTCTTCGAGCAGGGAGGGCAGGGATTCAGGTAGTGAATCGTCCTCCGCGAGCGATTCGGGAAGTTCCGGTGACTCAGGCGGTGAAGCTGCATGAGTGCACCCGGTCGCGGATCGAGTGGCTCGCTTCGCGCTCGGCGACGGCGGCCGGGCAGAAGAACCCTCGTGATTTGCCAAGATGCCGGCCGTGCCTAGTTTTTTGAGCAGATGAGATCGACGCGGACCGTTTCTGGACCGTTGCGAATCGTCACGAGCAGCGAGTGGGTGCAGTCAACGATTGCCCCGACCAGGCGACCAGTCCGCACGAATTCGATCATGATTAACGTGACGCAGTAGGAGTAGCTACACATGGGAAAGATCATTGGTATCGACCTCGGTACGACGAATTCCGTGGTCGCGGTGATGGAGGGCAACGAGCCCAAGGTCATTGCGAACCAGGAGGGGGCGCGAACAACGCCGTCCGTCGTAGCGTTCGACGATAATGGAGACACTCTAGTGGGTCGTATCGCCCGTAATCAGGCGATTACGAACCCGGAACGCACGATCTTCTCGGTCAAGCGGTTTATGGGCCGCAAGTACGAGCAGGTCGAAAAAGAAGCCAAGCGAATGCCGTATCACGTCCAGAAAGCGGACAACGGCGACGCACACATCGAAGTAGACGGCCGGACGTACAGCCCGCCCGAGATTTCATCGAAGATCCTGATGAAGCTCAAAGACGCGGCTGAAGAATACCTGGGCGAAGAAGTCACCGAAGCGGTCATTACCGTGCCGGCGTACTTCGACGACGCCCAGCGTCAGGCGACCAAAGACGCCGGAAAGATCGCTGGCCTCGAGGTCAAGCGTATCGTCAACGAGCCCACCGCGGCTGCGCTGGCATACGGCATGGAGCAGGAAGAGGAGCAACTCATCGCCGTGTATGACCTCGGTGGTGGTACCTTTGACATCTCCATCCTGGAAGTCGATGAAAACGTGATCGAGGTGGTCAGCACCAACGGTGATACCCACCTTGGCGGCGATGACTTCGACGAGAAAATCATCGACTGGTTGATCGCCGAGTTCAAGAAGGACACCGGCATCGACGTGTCCGAAGACAAGATGGTCCTCCAGCGGCTCAAAGAGGCTGCCGAGAAGGCCAAGATCGACCTCTCGAGCGTGCTCGAGACCGATATCAACCTGCCGTTTTTGACCGCAGATCAGTCCGGGCCGAAGCACCTCAACGTCAAGTTGAGCCGCGCCAAGCTCGAGTCGATGGTCGAAGACATCGTCGACCGCACCCTCGAGCCCTGTAAGAAGGCGCTCGATGACGCGGGTAAGTCGACGTCGGATATCGATGAGGTGCTCCTCGTCGGTGGTTCGACGCGGATGCCGCTCGTTCAGGAAAAGGTCTCCGAGTTCTTCGACAAGGAGCCGCACAAGGGCGTCAACCCGGACGAAGTGGTCTCTCTCGGTGCCGCCGTTCAGGCTGGCGTGCTCAGCGGAGAAGTCAGCGACGTGCTGTTGCTCGACGTCACTCCGCTCTCACTGGGCATCGAAACGCTCGGTGGCGTGATGACGGACCTCATTCCGAGGAACACGACCATCCCCACCAAGAAGAGCGAGGTGTTCAGCACCGCCAGCGACAACCAGACATCGGTGACCGTCCACGTACTACAGGGCGAGCGACCGATGGCCGAGGACAATAAGACGCTGGGTAAGTTCAACCTGGAGGGCATTCCGCCCGCCCCGCGTGGCGTCCCGCAGGTCGAAGTGACCTTCGATATCGACGCCAACGGCATCGTCCATGTCTCTGCCAAGGACAAGGCGACCGGCAAAGAGCAGAAGATTCGTATTGAATCTTCCTCCGGTCTGTCCGAGGACGAAGTCGAGGATCTGGTCGAAGAAGCCGAAGCGCATCGCGAAGAGGATAAGCGCAAGAAAGAGCAGGCCGAAACGCGCAACAAGGCCGAAGCTTCCGTCCACTCCGCGAATAAATTCCTCGAGGAAAATGGCGACAGCCTCGACGAGGCCGACAAGAAGGACCTCGAGGAGAAGGTCGAGGAACTCTCTACGGCTCTCGAAGAAGTCGACTACGATACCATGGAGACCAAAATGGAAGAGCTCGAGAAGAGCCTCCACTCCATGGCGGAGAAGATGTACGAGGGTGCCGGTGGACCCGGCGCCGCAGGACCCGGTGGACCCGGTGGACCCGGTGGACCCGGCGCAGCTGGGCCCGGTGCCGCAGGACCCGGCGCAGCTGGACCTGGCGCCGCTGCAGGGGGAGACTCCGACAGCGACGACGATGACGACGACGTCATCGATGCTGAGTTCGAAGAGGCTCAGTAGACCCACATATCGAGCCTGAGGCTCGATTGCGAATACGAAGCCCCTCGGTTGCATCTACTGCAGCCGAGGGGCTTTTGTATTCGGCCGCCAAGAGGAGGGTGTCGAAAGCGTGTCTTTGATGGTGCGGCTATCTTGGCCGTACCCGCCCGCGCTCAGGCAGGGCAAGCGGCTGGTTTTGAAGCACCTTCAGAGACTGATTCGAGTTGATCCGGGAGATCTGGTATTTGTCGAATCGACAACGCGCTCATAAGATGACGTCTGTTATCGAGAGATGTGAGTGGCGTGCAGCTATGTTGACGTACGCTCGTGCGTTTCGGATTCACAAAGCGATGCCTTTGTCCTTTCGGAGGTCGTAGCCATGCCCGAACAAACCGACAAACCCGACCGGGACACCTCGCCATCTGGCGAAATCTCGGCGCGGCAAAATGAAGACGGCACCTACGAGATCGTCGCCGGGGAGTCGACGACGACGAGCGCAGTCCCCGAGGACGTGTCCCCCAAAGCCGAGGGGACCCGTTCTCCCGAGGCGAAAGACGAAGACGGGGCTTCCATTCGCTCTCCACTGACCATCGGTTTGCTCGTGGTCACGCTGTTGGCGGCCGGTGGTACCGTGGCGTATTTTGCGACGGGGCCGTCGGCCGGTGAGTCCGAGAACGCGTCCGATGAAGAGGACCCATCGTTTCGTCCTTACGCTGGCGACGACGCGCCTCCACCATCGTCTGAGGAGGAGCCACCGGCTAAGCAGCAGGCAGCCGCAGAGGCGGACGCATCGAGTGATGACGAAGACGCCAGGGCGAAACAGCGGAAGACTGAGATCATCGTGCTCGAAGAGGGCGTCGACGAGAGTGAACTCGAGGACTTGGAGAGCGGCGATTCCGACCGGACCGACATCGATCCGAGTAAGTTCAAGAGGATCGATGTCGGTCCCGGCACAGCCGCGCGAATCAAAGATTCAACTCGACTCAAGGTCGATCCGGCAAAGCTGCGTGGCATCAAGTTTACGAACGGTCAAACCCCCGAGGCTGAGGGCCAGGAGGTCCGAGACAGAGACAGGGGTGAGGCGGAGACGGAGGACAGCGCCGAGGGACAACCCTCAGAAGAGCTCCAGCGGCAGGATGACGACCCTGTGATCGAGTGAGCTGACTGGCGAGAGCGGCATGGAAGCCGATCCGGGTTTTGGAACCCGCGCTACATCTTCGGTGAAGTGCTTGACACCCTCACGGGGCTCTACTATAACCCCTTTCCCGGTCGCTGGTGGGCGTCGATTTTGACACCATATGCGGGAGTAACTCAGTGGTAGAGTGCAACCTTGCCAAGGTTGAAGTCGCCGGTTCAAATCCGGTCTCCCGCTCTACGAAAGGAGCTCGATAGGATGCTCCGAGAGTGGCGAAGGCGACTCCACACGGCCGGCCATATGCGGGAGTAACTCAGTGGTAGAGTGCAACCTTGCCAAGGTTGAAGTCGCCGGTTCAAATCCGGTCTCCCGCTCTACAGAGCACGAAAGCCGGGCAGTTGCCCGGCTTTTATGCGTTCTTGGAGCATCGATTGCGACGCTCCCCTGAGAACTCGCCGCAAAAGAAAACCCCCACGCCGGCATCCGGCGTGGGGGTTTTGCTGTTAGAGGACGTCGACGGCGTTACTCGCCGCCTTCGCTCCCGCCTTTCTGATCCCCGCCTTTTTGATCACCGCCGCCAGGCGTCACTTCAATGGGGCTGCCCTGGCCACCCTGGCCGCCGAGTCCGGCGGGCGGTTGTGCGGTCGCGCCGGGCTTCGCGTAAGACACCATGGCGTGCTTGTCTTCGCGTAGCTCGATGGTCTTCGAGTCAATCGCTGCCTCGTATTGCTGCTCGATCCAGGGGCCGTACTCCTGGGTCGGACGAGCGAAGAGCATGCGCCACTGGCCCAGCATCTCGTTGACCTTGCGGCTACGGACTTCCTCGTTGAGCTTGACCGCCTCGGCCGCTGGCTTGTCCTCAGTAGCCTCCTCGCCGTCTTCGGCGGCCTCGGCGCTATCAGGTCTGGTACGACTCTCGAGGCGAACGACAGCGAGTGCGTCGCCGACCTTATAAGGCTTCTCGGCCAGGGGCTGTTCTTCGCTGAGCTTCTTGAAGGCATCCACCGCGAGGGATCGGCTGGTGCCGATCTTCGGGATACGGTCCCATGCGCCACGGCCGAGGCTCATGCCAGGGGGGAGTTGTCCACCGAACATGGCCGACATGTCCTGTCCCTCGAGTGTGAACTCACCGGTTGTGTCTACGGAAACCTGGGCCCAGGGGTTCTTGGGAGCCTCGGTTGTTTCTTCTGTGTCATCCGACGCCTCTTCGGCGCCCGATTCCTCGTCGTCGGCCGTCAGTCCTTCCTCTGCCTTGATGGCGTCGAGCGCGGCCTGGAGCGTATCGGTCTTCTCGGCCTGCGCGATCAGTCGCTTGGACATCTTCTCGATAAGGCTGTCGACGCGACGCTGCTGGAGCATCTCGCGGGCGATCTCGGTCTTGACCTGGTCGAAGGGGGTCACTTCGGCCTCGATTTTTTCCTCGAGTCGCACGAGCATGTATGCGTCCGGCGTGGTGACTTCCTCGACCGCGCCTTGCTCGGCGTCCTCGAGCGCGTCGACGACGCTCTGGTCCATATTCTCCGGCTTTCGAAAGTCCATGAGGCCTTGGGTCTCTTTGAAGACGTCGTTGATATCCCCGGCGACTGCCGCGAAATCTTCGCCTTCGTCGAGTCGACTCTTGGCCTGCTCGATGCGCTCCTTGGCGTTCTCTTCGTCATCTAGGCGCTCGACGTAGATGCGTCGAATCTTGTACTGCTCCGACGTCGAGTACTGCGCGACATTCTGCTCGTAGCGCGCCTTGATGTCTTCTGATTCGCTCTCGAGGAACGTCTGAAGGTTCTCCTCGGAGACAGGCGCAAAGTCGGCGAGCGTCTTCGGAGAGAACTTGACGAACTCGAGGTTCATCTTGGTGTTTCGAATGCGATCCAGGGACTGAATCTCCTGGGGCAGGGCGGCGATCTGCATCTCGACCATCGACAGATACTTCCGGGCGAGCAATTCCTCGCGCTTGAAGTCTTCGTAGTGGTTGATGTTCACGCGCAGCAGGTTTTGCACGTAATTCTTGTAGAATTGACCATCCCAGCTACCCTCACGCCCGTAATACTGGGCGTACTCGAGGTTGCGTACGGGGTCCTGCATGAACTCGCGGAACTCCTCGTCACCGACGCGGAGGCCGGCTTCACGGGCGCGCTCGGCAAACAACTGGATCAAGAGGTAGTTCTTGAGTGCGAGTCCCTGGCGGCGCTGCATCTCCTGATCATCACCCTGGCTCTGGGTTCCGTAAGCCCGATGGTAAATGATGTTGATGTCGTCCGATTGGACGGTTTGACCATCGACGCTCGCCACGTTCTTCCGGGCCTGCGGACCACTACTGCAGCTATCGCTGGGCACACCGAAGAAGAAAATGAAGACGACGATGAGTAGCGCAACCAGAACTATTGAGTAGCCACTATTCGTGGAGCGGCGGACTTCATCGAGCATCGGTTACTTACTCCTGCGAGGATATATCGTTCGATAATTTCGACGGGCCCGGGGGCCCGAGTCATCATAAAACTGGTGTCGGACTCGAAGGTCCGAATAAATCCCTCCCGGCGCTGGTTTTCTACAGCGGCGAAAGGCGGCGAATGTTAACCAGACGGTACTGCGTTTTCAAGGGCGCGTCCAAAGAGTGTTTTTCAGCGCGATGCGAGTGCGTGCTCGACTGGACGGAAACTCGGCTCGCAGTAAGCCTTAGAGCCGGCGGCGAGCCTGTGGTGTGACGGAGACGTCGGGCAAAAGCGAACCGGCGTGGAAGATGTTAACTTGAGGGTTGGCTTGATTGTCTGGTAGTTGATGCGCGCTGGTACGAATGATGGGCGACGCGCGCCCATCGAAAAGCGCACCGCGCGCCGAAGCCCGACGATTTAGAAGGCACGCATGGTAGTCAACAAGTTCCTCGGCCTCTTCTCGAACGACCTCGCCATTGACCTGGGGACGGCGAATACCCTCGTCTACGCGAAGGGCAAGGGGATCGTGTGCAGTGAACCCTCTGTGGTCGCCGTGCAGAAGGATGCCCGGGGCGGCAAGCGAGTCAAGGCGGTCGGACGAGCCGCGAAAGAAATGTTGGGGCGTACACCCGGAAGTATCGTCGCGATTCGCCCCATGAAAGATGGCGTCATTGCCGATTTTGAAATCACAGAGGCGATGCTGCGTTATTTCATTGCCCGGGCACACAATCGACGCAAGCTGGTGCGGCCGCGCATTATTATTTGCGTTCCGTTCGGGATCACCGAGGTCGAAAAGCGTGCTGTGCGTGAGTCGGCCGAGCAGGCGGGCGCTCGCGAAGTCTATTTGATCGAGGAGCCGATGGCTGCAGCTATCGGTGCTGGGCTGCCGATAGCCGAGCCGTCCGGCAACATGATCGTCGACGTCGGTGGTGGAACCACCGAGGTGGCGGTCATCAGCCTGTCGGGCATTGTCTATTCGCAGTCAGTGCGTGTTGGAGGCGACCGGATGGACGAGGCGATCGTCCAGCATATGAAGCGCAAGTACAACCTGCTGGTGGGCGAGCGCACCGCGGAGATGATCAAGTGCACGATTGGCACGGCGTATCCGACCGATGAGGTCATGACGATGGAGGTCAAGGGGCGCGATCTCGTGGCAGGCCTTCCGAAGACCCTGGAGGTCAACTCCGACGAGATTCGCGACGCGCTCCAGGAGCCCATCAATGCGATTGTCGAGGCGGTGCGCATCGCGCTGGAGCGCACGCCGCCGGAGTTGTCCGCCGATATCGTCGATAAAGGTATCGTGCTCGCCGGAGGTGGCGCGTTGCTCAAGAATCTCGATATCTTGTTGCGCGAGGAGACCGGATTGCCCGTGCTCATCGCCGACGACCCGATGTCGGCGGTCGTCCTCGGGAGCGGTCAAACACTCGACGAGATCGAGCTCCTTCGCGAGGTCGCTGACAACACCTATTAAGTGATATCCAGCGACACCCATTCATGCTCGACCTACTCGAAAAACATCGCCGCAAGCTCGTGGCGCTGCTGCTGGTGTTGATGCCGGTGGCCGCACTCGGCCTGCGTGATGAGCCGGGCATCGGCACCGAAGAGTCGCCAGTTGTCGTCGAGTGGACGCGCGGGGGCACTTACGCGACCCTCGCTGCAACGCACACATCACTGGCCTGGATCGGCGAGATCTGGAATAGCATCGCTGCTGGCGGGTCGGCCGATGAGATCGAGCGGCTCGAGAAAGAGGTCGCTCGCCTTCAGGAAGAAAAGTCGCGCCTTATCGGTGTCCTCCAGGAGAACTCGCGGCTTCGCGAGCTGGTCGGCTTCAAGCAGCAGCACCCCGAGTATGAGCTCGTACCTGCGAGAGTGATCGGTCGGGACATCACGCCGTATTTTCGAGTCTTAAAGCTACGCTTGAAGTCATCGGTGAAACTCGAGCCGCGCATGCCGGTGGTCGTGGCTGACGGGGTCGTCGGCCAGATCCACGAGGTGCAGGGGCATTACGCTGACGTGATTATCGTGTCGGATCCGCGCAGTCGCATCGACGCAGTCAACCAGCGAAACCGAGCGTCCGGGATCGTCCAGGGTCTCGGCCACGAGCGAGACTACCTCGCTCGTATCGCGTATCTGAGCCAGAAAGACGAGGTTCGGAAGGGGGATGTCATGGTCACCGGTGGCATGGACCGCGTCTTTCCGAAGGAGCTCATCATCGGACGTGTGGCCGAGGTGGCGCGCGCGAAGCGCGGCCTCTTCCAGGAGGTCAAACTCGAGCCCAGCGTAGACTTTTCGCGGCTCGACGAGGTCTTCGTCATCACGGGGGCTGAATAGTTGAAGAACCTCGCGACCATCGTGGTAGGGCTGGCGCTTTTGCTGGTGGAGTCGGCGCTGCTCGAAGTGCTCGGCCTCACGCAGGTCTCATTTCAGACCAGCATCATTCTGGCGGTGTACCTCGGTACCCGCCGAGACTTCGTCGACGGGGGGCTGACGCTCGCCGCATTGCTGGTCCCGATCGAGTGGCTGGCCTCGGGGCCGGGCGGGTTTCATATGCTGGGTGTGAGCGCGGTGTTCTTTGTTTCGCAGGTCGCACGCGCTAGCATTCAAGGCGTCTGGGGTTTCGCGCACGTCTTGCTCGCGGTGCTCGCCACCGCGCTGCATATGCTCGTGATGGCCGTCGCGATGCTACTGCTCATGCCCGATACGGTGATCTTGACGTCGATGGCGTGGTCGAGCGGGCTGGCGCTGCTCGGTGTTGCTGTGGCGGCGTGGCCCGTGGGCGCGCTTTTGTCGAAGGTCGACGCCGCGCTGGACCCGGGCAGTCAGACTGGACGACTGGAGATGGGATAGACCGGTGTCATCCGAACCCAACATCTCGAAGCGAGGAAAGAGCGGCGCCATCGCCGATTATCAGGGGCGTTATCTCTGGCTGATCGTGCTCTTCGGGCTTGTCTTTGCGGTAATCCTCGCGCGCCTCTGGTATCTGCAGATCATCCGCGGCGAGGAATACCATCGCGTCAGCTCGGACAATATCATCCGCGATGTCGAGATCCCGGCTCCGAGAGGGCGGATCTTAGATCGCAATGGGCGCGTACTCGCGGAGAATCGCGCAAGTTTCGACATCTATATCATCCCGCATATCTTCAAGCAGCACGACGAGGAAGGCACCCTTCGTCGGTTAAAGCGTTACTTGAATCTTTCCGATGATGAGGTCGATAAACTTCGCCGGAAGGCTGCACTCAACGGCCCGGAAGTCCTGGTGCGACGGGATGCGAACCGAAAGAACGTCGCCGAACTCGAGAGCGACAGGATGCGACTGCCGGGTGTGGAAGTGCGCGCCAATCAGCACCGAAATTACCCGCTCAATAAAACTGGGGCGCATACCATTGGCTTCTTGGCCGAGGCATCGGCATCGGAGCTCGATGAGCTCGAGAAGTACGGATACGGTGCCGGCGATTATATCGGCCGGATGGGCATCGAGAAGGCATTTGAGGAGGTGTTGAGCGGCTCGCCCGGCATTCGGCGCCAGGTCGTCGATGCGCAAGGCATTCCACAGGGCGAAGCCGAGACACGCTTTCTGATCGGTGATTATCGCCAGGTCGAGCCGATTCCCGGGCGAGATGTGTCGACCAGCCTGGACGCGGAGCTGATGCTGTCGATCGACGCGGCCATGCGGGGATACCCGTCTGGCGGGGTCGTTGCGCTCGATCCCCGGGACGGGAGCATCCTGGCGATGTACAGCAAGCCCGGATTTAACCCGAATTCGTGGACCGGTCGTCTCTCGCCGCTGGAGAAGCTCCGAAGCGACAATGACCCGTTCAAACCGATGCTCGACAAGACGGTCAATGCCTATTTCCCCGGGTCCGTCTTCAAGATTGCCGGGAGCGCGGCCGCCCTCGAGGAGGGCCTCTTCGAGCCTGACGACACGGTGAAGTGTTACGGGTCCTATAAATTCGGTGGGCGGCGTTTTCGCTGCTGGAAGTGGGGAGGTCATGGCCGCCTGGAGCTCGCCGAGGCACTCCAGCACTCGTGTGACGTCTACTACTATCGCGTCGCCGACGAGCTCGGCATCGATACGGTTGCCAAGTACGCGTATGATTTCGGCTTCGGAGAGAAGTCAGGCTTTCCGCTCAACCGCGAGCGGGCGGGCCGCGTGCCGACGAAAGAATGGCATCGAAAGCACAGCCCGAACGGCTATCAGTACGGTTTTGCGCTGAACACGATTCTGGGGCAGGGCGACACGCTCACCACACCGCTACAGGTCGCACTGGCGTACGGCGCGATCGCGAACGGTGGCAAGCTCTACTACCCACGTGTGGTCGATCAGATCCGTAACGGCGACGGCGAGGCGCTCTTCGAGTTCGAGCCACGCGTGAGAAAGCGGGTCGGGATTTCGGACGAGACGATGGCCCAGATGCGTGAGGGGCTGCGTATGGCCGTCAATGAAGACGGTGGTACGGCGTACTCCGTGCGTCTCGATGATATCGAGGTGTCGGGTAAGACCGGAACCGCCCAGGTCCACGAGATGGGCGCTGTCCGAATCGCAAACCGAGACAAAGAGTTTCAGCTTCGAGACCACGCCTGGTTTACTGCCTACGCACCGACGGAGAACCCGGAGATTGTGATCGCGGTCTTCCTCGAGCACGCCGGCCACGGAGGTGCCGAGGCAGCCCCGGTCGCCATGAAGGTGCTCCAGCAGTACTTTGACCGTCGAGACGAGGCGATGGCGTCGAACTTCGAGAAACTTCCGGACGGACGGAAAGTCGAATAATGGAAGGATCCAAGTCCAAATTGCGCGTGCTCTTCGAGCGAATCGATTGGCCGTTGATGGTCATCGTCACGCTGCTCGCGGGGATCGGTATCGTGAATCTGTTCAGCGCCGCGAGGGCGACCGGTGGATTCTCGCTGCACATCACGCAGACGATCTGGTTTTTGGCGGGACTGTTCGTCATCGGCTTGATGACGCTGGTCGACTATCGCGTCATCGAGCGGTGGGCCTATATCATCTTCGGGTTTGTCGTGCTGATGCTCGCGGCCGTGCTCGTGGTGGGAACCGAGCTCAATGGATCGAAGCGGTGGCTGAACTTCGGCTTCTTCATGATGCAGCCCTCTGAGCTGCTCAAGTTGGCGGTGATCATCATCGCCGCTCGCTATTTTCAGGACCACCCGAACCCCGACGGCTACAGGATTCGCGACCTGATCAAGCCCTTCGCTCTGGTCGGCGGTGCGGTCTTCTTCGTGCTGATCCAGCCCGATCTGGGGACGACACTGGTGATCCTGGCCATCTTTATGACGATGGTGCTCTTCGAAGGTGTGCGCTGGCAGAGTATTGCCACGATGGCGCTGATTGCCGTCGTCTCTGCGCCGCTGGTCTGGAGCTTTGGAATGAAGGAGTACCAGCAGGACCGGGTGATATCGTTTCTCAACCTCGACGAAGATACCCGCGGCAAGTCATGGCAAGTTCGGCAGTCGATGATAGCGTTCGGGTCGGGCCGAGTGTGGGGAAAGGGGCACGTAGAGGGTACACAGGTTCAAAAGGGCTTCGTCCCCGAGCACGAAAATGACTTCATCGCCGCCAATTGGGGCGAAGAGCACGGATTTGCCGGTATGGTGGTGATGCTCGGGCTCTTTATGGGGCTGATTCTGTGGTCCTTACGGATATCGAGGAAAGCGCGTGATAGATTCGGGGCACATGTGGGGGTGGGCGTCGCGGCGCTGATCTTCTGGCACGTCGTGGTCAATCTGGGCATGGTGACCGGTATGTTACCGGTCGTCGGTCTGACGCTTCCGCTGCTGAGCTACGGCGGCTCCAGCCTGATGACCGTGTTGCTCGCCATCGGCTTGCTGCTCAACGTCAGCGTCAGGCGCCGCCCGTTGACCACGTAGACCGCGCAGCTAGAGCGCCTGCTCGAAGAGTTCGCGCAGGCTGTCTTCGGCGATGGCTCCGGTGCGTCGCTCCACGACTTTGCCATCTTCGAAAAGCAGGACCGTTGGGACTGACTTCACGCTGTAGTTTCCAGCCACCTGAGGGTTGATGTCGACGTTGATCCAGGCCGTTTGGACGTCCTCGAATTCAGCTCCGAGCTCGGCGAAGGTCTTTCGGAGGCGCTTCGACGGACCGGACCACGGGCTGCCGAAGGCCAGGATAGAGGGGGCATCGGATTTGAGTACCTGGCTCTCGAATGTCGCATCCGAGAGTTCATCGATCGAGTCGTCCGTCATGACTACCGCTGCATTCGAGAGTGATGGCGATTGGCGCCACGGATGAAAGAGGATACAGGGTTTCTGGAGTCCTGAAAACGCATATATATTATCCGTCGAGTATTAGTCGCACTGGCAACCACGGCAGGGCCTTGAGTACAGGACCCGAACAAGAAGACATTGAGTTGGAAGGCGATGAGATGGAGACGCGCGAGAATCTCCTCGTGCCGGAGGTCGAGCGCTGGTCGGCGGACCGGGACAAGCCCATCATCCGTCTGGAGAACGTCCATAAGTCGTTCGGTGATGAGACCGTCATCGACGGGTTGAACCTCGATATTCACACCGGAGAAATCACGGTGATCATCGGGGCGTCTGGCTCCGGCAAGTCTGTCCTCATCAAGCTCATGAATGGCCTCTTGAAGCCCGATAAGGGCAAGGTGCTGCTCTTCGGCGAGGACACGCGAGAGCTGTCTGATGTCGGGCTCGACCGACAGCGCAAGCGGATCGGGACGCTCTTCCAGAATTACGCGCTCTTCGACTCCATGAATGTGCTGGAGAACGTCGCGTTCCCGTTGGTCGAGAACAAAGCGATGCCCGAGGCCGAAGCCCACGAGTTGTCCAGGCAGCTACTGGAAGACCTCGGCCTCGGTGAAGCACTCGAGGTGTTTCCGGCTTCGTTGTCTGGCGGGATGAAGAAGCGGGTGAGCCTCGCGCGGGCGATCGTCTCCAATCCGGAGGTCGTCCTCTTCGACGAACCCACTACCGGGCTCGACCCGATCATGATGGAGTTCGTCGACAATATGATCCTCGAGATCACGAATAAATACGGACTGACGAACGTGGTCATCAGCCACGACATGGCCTCGACCATGCGGCTCGCAGACTCGATTGCGGTCCTCCATGGCGGCGAGATCATCGCCCATGACACCCCTCGGGTCATCCGCTCGAGCGACGACGAGCGAGTCCAAGAACTGCTTCGCGGGGCAAATAAGACCGATATTCGAGCAGAGTCGGCGACCGATGTGGATCTGAGCAATATCACCGACTATGCGGTCGTCATCAAGGATGTACACAAGTCCTTCGGTACCAATCACGTGCTCAAGGGAGTGTCGATCGAGGTCCCGAAGGGCAATATCACGGTTGTAATCGGTGGTTCAGGATCCGGAAAGAGTGTGATGATGAAGCATATCCTGGGGCTGATGCACCCGGATAAAGGCAGCGTCGAGGTGCTGGGCCATAATCTGGCGGACCTGTCCGAAAAGGAGCTTCGCGAGTTGCGGACCAATATTGGGATGCTCTTCCAGCACGCTGCCCTATTCGACTCGATGACCGTGGCGGAGAACGTCGCGTTTCCCCTGGTCGAGCGCGGCGAGATGAGTCGCTCGGAGGCCGCCGAGAAGGTCGACGAGCTGTTAGAGAAGTTGCGCTTGACCGAGGTCCACGACCGCGCACCGAGCAGCATCTCCAATGGCCAGCAAAAGCGGGTGAGCCTGGCCCGCGCTCTTATCAGTGAGCCAGATCTGATGATCTACGACGAGCCGACGACCGGGCAGGATCCGATTTTGTCGAAGTACGTCGAGGATATGATCGTCGAGACTCAGGAGGACTTCGACCTCACGAGCATCGTCATCAGCCACGACATGGCCTCGACGTTTCGAATCGCGGACAAGGTGGCGCTGCTACATCTCGGCGAGCTGATCGCACCGGAGACCCCGGCGGAAATGCTTCAGATGGATGACGAGAGGGTTCGCGAGTTCGTCTTCGCTGCAGAAGTGGCCAATAGCTCCAGCTCGTCCGAAGCGCTAGAAACTCCCGACGATCAGCAGACCGAGTGACGTCTCGATATACCCGGCCGTGAAAGCGGCAGTTTTTCAATGATTTCGCTTTAATGCTCGGCTTGTCAGCCGAAAATCTTTGTGCGACAAAGACTCGCCATGACCTAAAGGTCGTCTGAATCATGTTTGACGCCCAGCTGAGGCCGGTAGAATCCCGGTGGCTCGGTCCACGACCTTATTCATCTATGAAGAGCTTTACCTGGAGGAAGAATGGATTCCCTGAAAACCAAGCATATTGTTATTTTCTGGGCCGCAGTGCTCGGAATCATGTCGCTCGCCTGTGCCGCTCAGCAGCAAGAGCAGCAGGTCGAGACCTACGAGCCGACCTTCGAGAAAGTCCAGCTGGAGCCGGGTGAGAAAGTCGACCTCGCTGTCGCCATCATCGACCCGCAATTCGAAGATGATGCCGCGGACTATTACACCTTGATTCGCGACCGCGACTCGGTGGGTCTACGCATGGTCGATGCGATGAAGGACGCGTTTTCCGACATCCTCATCGCCAAGGGCTTCAACACGACCGGCCCGTTCGACTCTCGTGACGAGATGACGTATCCGCAGAAGAAGAGCGTCGCGTTTGCAGTCTACCCGCAGTTCGACATCAACCCGCGCGTCAAGGTCGAGAACCTCCAGCGCAACACGACTCAGAACTACTCGGGTCAGACTCAGGTCCGCACCACCTGCGACCTGAAGCTGCGCGGCCGTGGCGCCATTAAACTCGTCGCCATCGAAACGCTTTCAGGCCAGAAGTTGTGGTTTAAGAACGTCGATGTCGAGACACCGTCCAAGACCTACTCCGCGACGGAGAACGGCTGCTCGGAGAATCCGAACCGCTGGCCCGTGCCGCTCCAGAACGACTGGGCGCGTATGCACGAAGAGATGTACAACAAGTCCGTTCAGTCATTCAAAGACTACATCAGCGTCGAGGAGTTCCGCACCATCAAGGCGAACGCCGATGAGGTTCGCGAGAAGACCACGTTCTAAGTAATGTGATGTCTCAACAAAGAACCCCGGGCGCTTGGGCGTCCGGGGTTTTTTGGTCATAGGGCATCGGTCGTTGAGCAAAGCGGCAAAGCAGCTAAGCGGCAAAGCAGCTAAGCAGCGAAGCAGCTAAGC